>CAYGXR010000056.1:0-16648 GCA_964354095.1 Candidatus Woesearchaeota archaeon | reverse complement strand
TCGAATGATAGTTTTTAATTACTTGCGCCAAGGTTCAAAACATCTAAAGTCAGCCTCTTGGGCTTTGGGTCTGGCCTAGCAGGGATTAAATTTTGGACCAAAAGTTGTAATTAAAGCATCCATAGTTGTTTGAAGATTTTTTGGTGTATTAAGGTTCTTAGTCAGCTCTATCGTGCAGGTAGAGACCTTCGCATTACTAAGAAGGCGTTCAAAAAGACCCATAATAACAGATTGTTCCCAAGAATCAAATGTTCTTATATTTTCTTTGCTAAATTCTACATGGTCTATGACCCTTCGTGCGCCGGTTTTTCCATCCGGCTCTTTTTTGAGGCAATGAAAATGCAAATGTTCTGCTAAGCTACTTATCTCCGCGATATAATCAGTTTTGAAAGTGCCATCAGAATGCATAAATTTGTGCAAGTCGCTTTCCGGCACTGCTATGCCCCCCTCTCTAGGCACGGGATCAAGTATTTCTCTTATCACATGCCCTGTGTCTATTACAGTATGCAACCCGTATCTTTTAGCATAATCATAGACTTCAGTTATGGAATTACGAGCGAAATATCCATGTTCGACCAAAAGCTCATCTCGAGGATTTGGGGGCATGCTGCCATTTAATATCGCTCTGACATATTTGTTAAATGCTTGTTTCGGTTTAATCCTGCTTTTGCTCCATAGCGCAAGATCTCTGTCCCGCATAGATTGCCCGAAGAGACTTTCATGTTCTTTGTAATGGCCTACAAATTTATCAAAGGTGGCTAGAATATCTTCACCAACTTTTTTACCATTGTTTTCTCCGAGTAAAATATCAAGACCAAAATTAGAGAGATGATAATATGCGGGCCTGAAGTTCCCGGCATTTATAAACTGGCATATTTCTTGTATCTGACTGGGATTAGGGCCATCGATTACATTCCCGTGTTTTGATATCCTGCCATTAATACGGACTTCTATACCTGTGATGTCCGGTACGGATTTTTTATTTTCTTTTGCCAGAATTTTAAATTCCTGTTCTTTTAGCTCTTTATCAGGACGTACCCGCCCAATTTGATAACTTGCCAGATAGTTTATTGGCATTTTATGTTACGTAATCGTCTAATTTCCCGCCTTTTGGCTTGGCGTCATTATTGGTAGTGGATGCGAGTTTCAAAATTTCCTCCTGTGCTTTACGGCGCGTACTCCTCGCATCGTGATAAAAATCTACAACCTTTATTACAAGAGGGGCGTATTTTGACCACGTATCTTTCTGAAGCTCACAATATTCATATTTTAGAATCTGCAGGACTTTGCCAAAAACATCTTTGTGCTTGAAGGCATGCTCAGGTATTACTCTCTCATAAGTCCTGACCATTGTTAATGGCGAGCCTCGGGCAGTAGGCCTTTCTGGCGGCAAAATTTGGTCTATGATGGACGCTTTGTAACTGGATAGCATAACTGTTATATTTTCTGGAACTATGTCCATAGGTATTATCATAGTCGGCGCGTAAGGATCAATCTTAGCCTCACGAATTTCAACCAGTAGTGTATCACCATCAGCTAATTCCTTAGCTATTTCTGTCTCCAAAGTTTCATTTTTAGTTGAGTGCTCGTGCAATAAGTCCTTTGCACGTTGCAAATACACTTTTTTAGCTTCCTCGACCAAGCCTGTCAGTGAAATGCTTAATTGGTCCCGATTTTCTTCTTTGTTAGTCCACAGCGTGTCTGCCAACGTTTTGTCATTGTTTGTGTATGTTTTACCATCATACTCTTTCAGAACGGCATCTATGCTTTGTTTAGACGCGCCCAGCAACCGAGCCACAGTACTTGCAATATCATTTTCCGCCATTCTTGCATCTGCGATTATACTCGCTATAGATTGTCCAACATTTTTTGAAATTTTGTGGTCTATGGTAGACTCAACACGAAACAATTCAGGCATCAAATTACATTCAACTAATTCGTAAGCGGCCTGATAAAATCGCCTGCTATCTTCTAAATGTTTTTTGCCTTTATCGGTGTTTGCATAAGATATGTACCAAACACTAGCATCTCCCTTCTTTTTCCCGTTCTCATCCACATCGGTTAAATCTAGTCTCAATAACTTGACATCGTTTGGACTTTTCCATCCAGATTTTCTTATTTTGATGTGTAACTTAGCTGGCTCTAGTGTTTTTTCGAGGGTGCTGGTAAGTTCGATATTCTCTATGTTGGGCAGAACCTCCCGTTCCACCACTTTCTGAACATCTTCTTTGGTTACCATTGGCGCTACACTAATTTAACTAGCCCCCCCTTAGCTTTGGCAAAGGCTTCAAAATCGAATTCTTTCTTGGGAACAAATACACAATGCCCGCCTAAAATGTATTGATGAAGCTTGGCCGATGCCAAATAATCTTTACAGCTTGCGCCCCTCGAATATTTATCCACCTTAACGCCATCTTTTTTATCTAAATTATAGAATCTGTTAGCCACATTTTCATCTGGCTCTTCTTTAAGTTCTATTCTAAGAGGCACTTTAGAATAATTTGAAATAACTTTCTGGCATTCTTTAAGAATCTTCTCAGCTAATTTTGTATCTTCGTGTAATCTTTTGCCGCTTAAAATATAAACTGCTTCATCCAAGCCGGTAACAGCCACATAGTATGTGCTGTCTTCTATGTGCGCGTAGTCCCACTGTTCCTTAACTGCGGATTTAAAATTAATTTTGTATTTGAGGAATTCTCCGGTTACAAACTCCGCCATGCTGGCGAAATAATCTAAAATTTGACTAAGCAACAGGTTCAAGTTTTGGAAAAATTTAGCTTCAGTTTTGGCTCTATGCGCCAAACGCGGCAGGTTTATGGTTATATTTTGGACTTCGCCTACTCTTACTGTTCGCACCCAGCCTTTCCATTTTGTATCAAACCTTGCACCAACGCTATAGCTGGCTGCCTGGCCTTGCCAAGGTGCGGCCATGTTTGCGATCAGGCAGGTTGGCAAACTTTTTATTAACTCCGTATCAAATTTCTTACTATAAACTTTAAACACGGGAAGAACGTTGTCAAGTTTTGCTTCTGACAAAATTTTAATAAATTCTTGTGTAATGGTTTGTGCTATATCCTGATAATTCTCATAACTTATTACAGTTTTTCCTTCTGTTAGGTAATAATATGGAGGAAGTTCCTTAGTCCAGGCAGGCACTCCAACATCTAAACCTATGTAAAATTTTATACCTTTTGAATTAAGTTTTTGCAAAAACTTTTTCAACGCAGCTCTGTCGTCACTTGTTAATGTTTTATTTATGGTGGGCGCTACCAAGTAATTAAATGAATCTAAAATATGCGAAACTTTGGCGTAAGTATAAACTGTATCAATTGCTCCTTCTATTTGGTCTAAAAATTCGCCAAGGCTTCTTGCTCTCTGTTTGCCTTCGACACCGCCGTGTAAATATATCGACCTAATATCGTGTGAAAATTTCAGCATTACTGGCGTGTATATATTTCTTATAAAAATATCGCCATTCGCGTGTTGCCGCAACGCATCTTGGTGTTCCGCGAGCAAAACATAGCCAAATGTTTTTTTATGCTGTCTATCTGCTTCAATTTGTGTCAGCACACGTTGAACATTTTCAGCTTTCTTTTCTAGTGCAGAGTTAAACAAGTACCTTAGCTCAAGTAAGGTCATACCATCATATGCTTGTTCGAGTGCTTCCTGTAATGCTAGAAGAATTGTGCCTCTAGGCATGCCTCGTTTTATATACTTTTGAGAAAATTTCTCCTCATCAAAATCAATTAATTGCCCGTCGTGGTCAAAAAGTTTAAACTTTGCCTTAGTTTTGCTGGTTGCCTCTGCAGTTCTCTTAAATAGTGCCTTCGGGCTTAGCTCAATTGCAAAATCTTGTATCGTAAAAACTCTTTTCAGCCTGTTTTCAGCAACCTGTTTTGATTTGACAAGATTCGCGGCTTCCAGCTGCTCCAGATACTTGTGTGCTGTGCTGAAATTAAGGTCCAGCTTCTTTGCTATGTCCGTAATTGATAGAGAACCTGATTCAACAAGCAGGGAAAGTATGTTCAGCTTGACAGGATTATCCAGCGCAGAGATTTTTTTTGCTAAATCTGTCAGTATGGCATGCTTTTCAGAATTGCCGTTGCCGAGCTTGATGGATTCTACCGCTGGCTTGTCGTTTTCTTCCACTGAGCACCTCATTTACAAGGCGGAAGCTTATCTTTCGCACCTTGTAACACCACCTATTATGTTGAATGATAGTTTTAAAAAGCTAATGTTTTGTGATAGGTAAAAATTTTATCTATCGTGGCTCGTAAAGAAAGCAACTTAAATAACAGCGATTTATACAAGGTTCCTTATGGCTTCAGATTCGGATATTAAGGCAATAGACATAATGACCTCCGAGGTCGTTTTGGCACGGCCTGACATGACTATTGCTGAAGCAGCCAGGCTGATGAACATTTTTCGTATTGGCGGTTTGCCTGTTGTCGAAGATGCAAAACTTATCGGAATGCTGACTGAAAGGGACATTATGAAGAATGTGGTGGCTGCAAACAAGAAAGCCTCTGAAGTCTTGGTGTCTGCTGTAATGACCTGCCCGCCGAAAGTTTTCGGCACTCTTGATGAACCACTTACATCATTAGCGCAAAAGATCTCGAAATTTGATGTAACCAGGATTCCTATTATTGACAATGAAGGGAAAGTTGTCGGCATTGTAACAAATCGCGATGTGATAAAATATTCCACTGAATATATGGAGATTCTGCTTGAGCAGGCAAAAATCAAGGGCGAGCTCAAGCAGGAATACTCGGCATTCGGCAAATGCGAGCTCTGCGGCCAGTCAAGCCATTTGATGTTTAAGGATAACAGATTTGTTTGCGACACTTGCATGAAGATTGACTTAGAATAAAAACCTGCGAAAGAGCTTTAAGTTTAATGTCTACAAAATATTGAATGGTAGACGAAAGCAAGCCCAATTATTCTTCAATAGGGTTTATTTTTGTTGGCACAAGCCCTGGAAGGGAAAAGGAAGTGTATGAAGCTTTAAAGAAATTTCAGTATGAAAACACGCAGATAAACAACATAAATCCGGTTTTTGGCGATGTTGATTTGGTGGTAGAAATCAGCGCCAAGAATTACCAGGTGCTTGGCCAGTGCGTTTCACAAGGCATAAGGAACATACCGGGCGTTGCCAACACGAAAACTTTGTGCGGAGTATGTTTAGATAAAACGGAAGCTAAGGCTATGCAATAATTATTGCCAGCAAATTTCTAATTCCCTCTGCAAAACCAAGCACAGCAACTGCAATCAGCATAAATGTGACAAATTCCTTGTCCTTGAATTCCTTGTCAAAAAAGTAAACAAGAGGAATCAGCACAACTAACTTCAGCAGGAACATAATTGCAGCAGTCCCTGTAATTGATGTCATAAATGTTGGAAGCGGATGTTTCTCAACAGCAGAAAGAAAGTCAACAGCAATAAATGTTGCTGATGCATCAAGCATGTGGGCTGGAAACGGTAAAAAGTTCTTTACGCCAGCAATGAATTTCAGTTTTTGGAATGCAAACCATAACACAAGAGATACCAAAGCAGCGATTCCAACAATTGCAAAACCATATTTCAAGTTTGTAATGTGTAATTTGCTGGCCACTAAACCAAAATTAACAACGGCGAGGGTAATCCCTATGAGAAGGCAGGTCTTCCAGTAAGCAATTTTGGCTTTTGTGAGCCTGCTGACCATTAGGGATAACAAAAGCGTAGCAAGAAAAATAGCTGCCGTTAAGATGTAAATTCCAGGGCTAACTGTCCAGAAGCTTATGTTGTAAATTCCAGCATCAACAAAAGCCCGCAGGCTGCTGCCAAAAAGAATAAACGGCAGAATTGCATAAAAAAACTTGTTATCAACTTTGAAATCCAGCTTTTTCAGTAGTTTATAGATACCAACAAGTGCAACAATTGCTATTATTGCATAGGCAATTGTGTTGAATATGTTATAGCCTGAATCTGTGTAGATAGGTGTTACAAAATATTTCTGAAAGAAGTCAGTCAGCATAATATGACCTTAGTAAGTCCAGCCTTCTCCTTTTTCCAGCGGGCTTGCCTTGAGTGCAGTTTCTATGTTTGCCAGTCTGCTGTTCAAGCTATCAAGAACTGCTTTCAATGTATCAAGCTTGTAATTGATTGCTTCTATTTGTGAGCGGATGTTTTCCAGATGCTCTCCTCCAGCAGGCATTTGTGGCTGCGGCATCATTGGCCCTTGCTGAGGAAATTCCATTGGCGGGAGTTGCCCAGGCCCTGGCATTGGCGGCATTCCTCCTTGTGCTTCCGGATAGCCAGCAGGCCCATAACCGGGCATCTGGCCTGGCATTGCTTCGAAAGGAATAAATTCATCTTTCTTTTTTTTCTTAAAAATGTCGCGCAGTGGCATATCTATAAAGACAAAATGGGAATTTATAATGCTTGCGCTGAACCAGCTTGCTAAACTTTGCGGAATTTATACTACTGAATGTAATCTCTCTTTGTTTGCAGGCCCAAAATGCGATACTTGCAGGAGAAAAGCCAACTAACTTTGAGAGATAACAAAGTCAGTATATTGATTAGATTTATAAGTTAACAAAACGCTATTTTAGCATGGCTGCTGAATCCGTTAAACTTGTTGATGAGATAGTAAAGCTAGCCACAAGAAAGACTCCTGCGGGCAAAACGCAGTTTGACAAGGCCAGAGACAAGCTTGATGCCGCATTTTTGGCAATAGAAAAAGCTGGCGGCGGAGAGAAGGAAAAGAACAGGCTTTTGGAAGATATCGAAAAAAAGCTGAAAGGCACGGGCAGGGGCATGGCACAAATTCTGCGGGGCGATGTTGTAAATTCACACGATCTTATTTATGATGCCTTTGGCGAGGCAATGGAGCCAACTTACTACTGGATTCTCGATTTCATGAGGGGTGCCATGGGCTACACTGTCGAGAAAACATCTGACCTTTTTGCAGCTTCAGAGGCAAGCGGCTATTTTGGAGAGATGGGCCAGCGCCGTACTGCTCTGGAAACAAGAGTGGCTGGCGGAGGACAAGCCGCAGGTCTCTTTGGCACCATAAACATGATAATAAAATCCATAATTAATTTGCTTTACGACCTGAAAACTTTTGATTTGCGGTTGAAGCATTATGACGACATTAAAGCAAAGGACCCTTTAGTAAAAAAATCCGCCTTTGAAGCACTGAAGGGCATCTGGCTTAATGAAGTAGACAAGACAAAAGGCAATGCAGCAATTGATGTTTTGGCACAGCAGCTGAATTTCATAACATTGAGGGATTCATTCATGATTGTGCCTGTGCAGGACTGGTTTATGCCCGATGCTGACTCAAAAAAGATTTCTGATGTCAAGGAAAAAACAGTCAAGTATGTTGAAAAGATGGACTTGACAGATGTTGTAAAGAGAATTTTAGCTCCCCGTGTAAAGGAGTTTATAGATTGGGTTTATCTTTCAGAAAAAGAATTGCGAATGCGCCGCAATGTTGAAAAATCTTACCTGAAAGCACAGGATTCTGCGCTGCGCGCATATACAAAATGGGCAAGACCTTATCTAATTGCGACACAAAAATTGATGCCTGCAGAATACATGGAACTCCTGGAGGAGCATAAGGAGTTGGGAATAGGTCCAGAAGCAATACCCACTCCGTTTCACGCAATGTGGTTTTATCTCGAATTGCTCGGCTCTAAAGCCGCAGATATAGAATTAACACGGCCAGGAGTTGGCGTGTACAAGAAATTATCTGAAGAGCTGAAGGACAAGAGAAACCAGCCTCTGTCTATCATGAACATAAGATTTGCCTTTAGAGGCTCGCCACAGACTACCAGAGGCGCGAGAGGCGAGATAATTACAATAAACACTGGAAGATTATTTATCAGATTTTCTGGCTATGTGATGCAGAAGAAGCATCTGGAACTGCTCCTCAAAAGGCAGGATGCTGAAGTCATGAAATTCATTGACGTAATGACCACTGAAACATTAGAGGCCATGGCAGATGATTTGAAAAAGTATCTGGAGGAAGAAAAGCCGACTGAGGAGAAAGTCAAAACTGCCTTTGAACTGCCATTGTCAGCTTTCATCAAGCCGATATTTGGCTCGGTCGGGAAATTTAACAAGCAAGCCCAGGACATTTTCAAAAAGATGCCAAAATTAGGTTTGGAATCCGGCGAGGCATGGAAAATCGCGCGCATGAGACTAATAGCAACCGAAAAGGCCAAAAAGGATTCTTATAATATTTTTGAGAAATACAGAAAAGCAAATAAGATGATAGCGCCGCCATAATAGCATGCCCAAATCTCAAATAACGAAAATAACTATGCAAAAGAACACCTTATTTTCGGAATTGAAAAATACTCCCAAGCACAGATTAAGCTCGCATTTTTCAATAACTCTAAAGCAGATTAAAGCAGAAATCGAGAAACTCAAAACTCTTGACGAGAAAAGACAATATCTAGAATCTATTCTTAAGAAGTTTAAAGCAGAAAAACTGAAATTTAGGGTGCAGAAACTTCTAGATGAGGTTCTAAAGCATTTAGGACACGAAGCTAAATTGACTGAAGAAATTCCGCTTGAAGAAAAGCTGGTATCTGCAAAAGAAGCCGTTGAGATTCCTTCAGGCGTTCCCGAAATAAAATATGTTCCAAGGGGACGGCAAGCGCAGACATCGCAGCTTGAGCAGGAAGTTTCCAGAGGACCCATACCGCAAGCACCGGTATCCGAATTTGTCAAAGTAAAATACGAGCCGCCAAGCAGGGCTTATGAACACCAAAGGCAGGTTGAGAGCTTCAGGTTTTATTTGTCAGAACAGCAGCATCTTGCTGAAAAATTCACCAAAGATGCCTGGACTTACATGTCAGATGAACAAAAAAGGCGAGTGATGGATGTTGCAAAGCAGACTTTGGGCTTTGGAGGCGCCGGCAGCGTAGATGAGCAAAGTAGGATTATGGGCTTGATTTATGACACTTTTTCAGAAGGCCAGAAGACAGAAAACAAGTATAAACGAAAGACGTGATGTGTTATCTCCTTATGTTTGCAAAGCGTAACTGTCCCTAGCTCGTCCTTAGAAAGCAATTCTGATGTTAAGGGATAACATAGCAGCATGGCATTAAACATCAGCAGATAAACTTAAAAGAAACATTTTACACCTTAAAATATGGCCACAGCTTACGGGCAGACTGGTTCTTACTTTACTGCAATGGACCCGCCAGGCGGAAGACCAAAGGACTTACCTTTATGGACTAATGCCTATCTCGGGGCCACAACATCTATCGAACCTGGCAAAGCCATGAAAGATCTTCTAAATTTGCCAGCTTCGGGAATTGAAAATGTTGAGATTTCTGTCATACAGCCTGATAAATTCGAAGCAATCCCAAGGGAAATGTTTTCAGAAGCCCGCCGTTTGGGTAAAATGCTGATACATGATTTCACAAAAAGTGGCAAGGCCAGCCCAATTTCATTGCATTCTCCGATTGTAGAGCCGACTGGCTTTGCAGAAAATCGCTGGGACGAGAACACGTGGAAATCAAACCAGGTGCAGCTGGCCGGTGTTGTCGAGAAAGCAGCAATGTTAGGTCCGAGTGTTCCAGTCACAATACACGGCAGCCAGGTTCCAAGCATGCAGACCAGGTATGACCCTGCTGGTGCTGATGCAATTCGCAATGACATTAAGGCTAGAGGCGAAATTTCGTCAGGTGATGAAGATTTAATCAAAGACTTCCTTCGAAAGGGCGAGATTCCGCAAATGATGGTGGCTGTCGATCCTGTTTCCGGCGAGTTAAAACCCCTCCAAGCAGAATTCAGAGGGGTAACAAAACGTTTTGAGTCGCCCCAAGATAAATTAGGTGAATACAATCGTTCGCAATGGTTAGCCCAGCAGCAACAATTAGTCGGTTTGCAAACTGAACGTGCAAGAATTTTAACAATGGCCAGCCAAACAGCGGATCCTGGAAAAAAAGCTGAGTTGGGTAAGGCTGCGGAAGTCTATGGAAGATCGCTAAACTCGAGTGCTGCAACACTTCTTGAACATGCCTACAAGGCAGATGATTCTATACTAAAACGCCCGGGAGTGGTGGAAGCTCTTCAGCGGGACGATTATGTAGGCGCAATAATGGCGATACCTTCGAGTAATCCGCCGCAATTGATACAGCCTGTTGAAGATTTTGCTCGTAAGAAGGCTGCGGTAACGTTTGCAAATACTGCCATGCGAAGCTTTGACATCGCAACAAATCCTGAAAAAGTTCTCGGCAAAGAGCGGGCCAAAGAAATACGGGCAGCAGGCATAACCGGCGTTGACAAAGCCCCAATCATAACAATAGAAAATGTTTATCCCGAGATGGCTTTTGGCCGCGGCGAGAGCATGCAGGCACTTGTTAAAGCTTCACGGGATGAATTTGCAAATAGACTTGTTGCTGAAAGGCATTTGTCAGAAGCCAAGGCGAAGGAAGTGGCTCAAAATCTGATTGGCGCAACTTGGGATGTCGGCCACATCAATATGCTGCGAAGATTTGGGTATAGTGAAGAAAAAATTGCTGAAGAAGTTAAAAAATTGGCGCCCGATGTTAAACACGTGCACATCACAGATAATTTCGGTTCTTATGATGCACATCTGGCTCCTGGAATGGGCAATGTTCCCATCAAAGAGTTCCTGAAAACACTGGAGAAAGAAGGCCACTTGAAAGAAGGAAAGATGCGCGGGATTGTAGAAGCTGGCGGATATGTGATGGCTTATGGGGAAAATCCGACACTTCATACATTAAAGTACTTTAATGTTCCAACATACGGCTTCCAAGGCGCGCCGACCTGGGGCGGAGAGTCTCCTATCTTGGGTGGCTATTTCATGGGCTCATCCGGCTATTCCGCTGGTTATGGCTTGATGCTTCCGCCAATTCACTATTCAGAATATGGAGCAGGCTTTACTGGCTTGCCTGCTGCACTCGGGGCAGTTCCAGGCGCCGCAGGCCAAAAAAGCGCATTTGCTGGCACACCTAACGCGTAACAAACCAAATTTATAACCCAAGCTGAAAATCTGATTTTCAGCGGGGCCCAGAAAAAAGAAATCTTTTTTCTTGGGTCGCAAACAAGGAGGATGTAAATAATGGCCGATAACAAGCCAACTGAAAAGAAGTTGCCAATTCCATCAAGAAGGGAAGAGCTTCGCAAGACCGCTGTTTCTGACAGGGATTACAAGATTGCCTATGATTTCGCTGCCAGAGTTTACAAGAAATTTGGGCCTGTTGTCCTGTCTGTTGTTCTGTTCGGTTCTGCGGCCAAAGCAACTGCAAAACCAGAGTCCGACATTGATGTTGTAGTTGTCATTGATAATGTTTCAATGGTCTGGGATGAGGAAGTTGTTTCCTGGTATCGTGAAGAGCTGTTCAAAATCATCAAGGCAGACCCAAACAGAGATTTGCTGCACATCAACACAGTCACATTATCTGCCTTTTGGGATAACATCAAGGCAGGGGATCCTGCTATAATCAACATGTTGCGTTATGGGGTTGCCTTAGTCGACTTGGGATTTTTTGAGCCGTTGAAATATCTCTTATTGCAGGGAAGAATCAGGCCAACTGCTGAAGCAGTCTATACAGTTTTGACAAGAGTGCCGTGGCATCTCTTAAGGGCGAGAGTAAAAACATTGTCAGCAATAGATGACATGTATTGGGCTATGGTAGATTCTGCGCATGCTGCCTTAATGGTAAGAAACCAGACGCCGCCGTCTCCAGAACATGTCCCTTTGATGTTGAATGAGATATTTGTCAAAAACAAGAAAATGGAGAAGCATTTTGTTGACTGGTACACTGAAATGTACGAGCTGGCTCACGCCATAAAAAACAACAAAGTCCAGAGGATTTCAGGCGAAGATTATGAAAAGTGGTTCAAAAGGGCAAGCCAATTCACGCAAGTAATGGAGAAGCTTGCCAAAGAAGGCGAAAAGGAATTTCTGAAGAAGCAATAATTACACGCTTATCTTTAATAGACGCTCGATCACAGAAATTTCAATATCGCCACAAAGTCCTCCCACGCTCTCGAGGAATTTATCTGTAAGCTCGCCTTTTTCCACGACTGCCGTACCTTTACGCCAACTTACTAGCCCATATTTACGCAATTCACGCAACCTATAGTAAGAAGGCATTTTGCTGCGGTTTATTTCAGTTCTAATCTTATCGGTTGTTGTGGGAAGCATACGCAAAATCTTATAATTAATTGGGTCTGCACCAAGTCTATATATATTTAGCACATATTCTTCTGCCAGCCTGTGCTTTTCCTCTTTCGAGATTTTGATTTCCATTTTCAACCTCAAGTTTTATCCGCTGTATGCCTTGCAGAATGAATTATTATATTTGATTGCAGGTATGTAAAAAGGTGTTTTTGCATAGCTTGTGCTCATACTAGCACTGGCATTGCCACAATAATTGTTTGTATTTGGTGCGCGGTAAGCCACAGCATAGTTTATTGATGCATTTGTATATTCCATCTCAATCGTTTACTCTACCATATAATTAGCAAAGCTTTATAAAGGAATTTCTTGATTTTGGCTTGAATTAAAATGGCCAAAACTAAGTCACCAGAACAGCCCAAATACGAAATTCCTAAAGAATCCTACAAGTCAAAACAGCCGTCTCCTGAAGAGCTTGCCAAAATGGAAGTGCAGAAGCAGGCTGAGATGGCAAAGAAAGCCAAGGAGCTTTTTGAATCAATCAAGAACAAGGCTGAAAAGTTCAAAACTGAAGTCCTGAAGCTGTACAAAAAGGAAATCAAGGGCATTGTTGTTCTGCCGCCAAAAGGCGATAACCAGCCTCTTGATTTGCTTGTTTTGATGGATTTAGAAGGCAATTTTGAAGAGAAATTCAAGAAGAAAGATGAGATTGAGAAAAAACTGAAGGAAATCGGCGCAAAACACCTTGAAAAGATAGGTGTTTCCGCAGTTATTTTGGATGAAATATGGGACATGTGCTACAAGGGCAAGTATGAAATCCTAGGCTTGCTTGCGATGGCCATGCCAATCTATGATACTGGATGGGTTGGTGCGCTCCGCGTGACTGAAATTCACAAGTCCATGGTTCTGAAAAAGTTTGAGAAATATGTCGTTTCCTATGTTCTGGGGGGCAGCCTTGTCAAAGGCAGGGCAACTGAGGAATCTGACATAGACACTTTTGTTGTAATTGATGATACTGATGTAACCAGAATGACTGCTGGTGAGCTGAGGTCAAGGCTCAGAAGCATGATCTGGGGGATGTCTGAAGAAGCAGCTGTTGCAGCAGGCGTCAAGAACAAGCTGAACATACAGGTATACATCCTGACTGAAATGTGGGATTCTATCAGAAATGCAAATGCTGTAATCTTTACTTTCCTGAGGGACGGCGTTCCTTTTTATGACAGGGGAATGTTCCAGCCATGGAAGCTTCTTTTGAAACAGGGAAAAATCACGCCAACACCAGAAGCAGTTGATTCTTACATAAAATCCGGAAAGCAAATGCTGGAAAGGACAAAATCTAAGCTGAAGGAAATCGCCTTGGAAGATTTCTTCTGGGCCTGCCTTACGCCAAGCCAGGGCGTTTTGATGCTTGTAGGCATTCCGCCTACTGACCCTAAAGAGACGCCTGAGCAAATGAAAACTCACTTTGTCAAGACCGGCCTGCTTGAGGAAAAATGGGTAAAAATTTTGGAAGAAATTTTGCAGTTAAGAAAAGATATCGAGCACGGCAAAATCAAGGATGTCACGGCAAAGCAGGTTGAAGAAACTTTTGAACGTGCCGAAAAATACCTGGAAAGGCTTGACAAGCTTGCCAAGGACCTTGAAATAAAACAATCAAGGCACGAATTGCAGGAACTTTATGACAAGACAATGGATGATGTTCTTGCTGCATTGGGCATGGTCGGCATCAAAGCAACAAGCACGGATGCAGTAAAGCAGTTTGAGAAGGGCCTGGTCGCAAAGAAGCTTGCTCCTATGAAATTCATTGAAGTTCTTGAGAGAATTGACGCCCTTAAAAAAGAAGGCAAGGCAGACCTCAAGGAAATTGCAACTTTAACTTTTGATGAAGACAGACTGGCAAAGTCAACATTTGATTTAATCAGGGCTGAAAAAGGCAAGAAAGTCGAGAAATTCAAGATTTCTGCTACCTACCATGACAGCAAGAAGAAAGCAGATATCTGGCTTTTATCTGATGCCGCTTATGTGATTAAAGACACTGCAGACCCAAGGACGCAGATAAGCAAATACAAAATAGAAAAAGACGGCTCGCTAAAGGCAGAACAGCCTGCAACATTAAAAGAAATAGATGCAAACTTGGAAAAGTTTGCAGGCACGCCAACACCAATCACAAAACATACAATTGAAAGCCTGAAGAAATTGCTTGCAGATGATATGCAGATAGTTATTGGCGCTTAAGAAAGCTTAAATATGCTTATTTTCTAAGCTATATATGACAAAACAAATCTTTACAGCCATACTTAAAAAAGAAGAAGATATGTTTGTGGCGGAAAATCCCGAAACAGGCGTTGTTAGCCAAGGCAAGACTATTGACGAGGCTGTTGCAAACTTAAAAGAGGCAGTTGAGTTGTATTTAACTGAATTCCCGATTAAAGGCGCAGGCAAACCAATTTTTACTGTTTTTGAAGTCAGGGTGCCAACCCATGCCGCCGTTGCGTAAGCTTTCTGGACAAGAACTTATCAAAATCCTATGCAATAAACTGGGATTTAAGGCTGTTAGGCAATCTGGAAGCCATGTGATTTTGATAAAGGAAACTTCAAAAGGCAAGACAGGAACAGTCATTCCTGTTCACGGAGAACTTAAGCTGGGAACAATTCTGGGCATTTTGAGGAAAGCAGGCCTGAAGGCAGAAGACATAGAACCTTACTTGTAATTTGCAGATTGTTATAGGCGCCTAACTTCTGACGAATGTTAAGTGTTATGGGCAATAATAACTAAATTACAGCTCTGAGAGATTACCTTAGGAAAGCTTAAAAACCAATTTCAAACCTTTCAGTTAAGGAAAGTTGGCGAAGCCAAAGTTGTATAGCTTTCAAAAAGCTATACGACAACATGCCAACCAACCAAAACTGAAGGTTTTGGTGGATCCAGCAAAATCAGAGATTTTGCTTGGCTTTGTGAAGCTGTATGAAAGGATTCGTAGTTAATTACAGGGGAAGCTTGAAGGTCAAAAACCTCAAGCAGATGATTGTCAAGGTAGATGGCATTGACACAAAGAAAGATGTTTCTAAAGTCATTGGCAAGAAAGTTATTTGGACAACCCCTAGCGGAAAGAAGATTGAAGGCAAGATAACGCAAGCACACGGCAGCAAGGGAGCTGTCCGCGTATTGTTTTCTGAAAAAGGCCTGCCTGGGCAGGCTATCGGGCAGAAAGTTGATGTTGAATAATTATTTAGATTTCAAAACCCTTTTAATTCTTTGGCGGAAATAAATTCCATGAAGTACCTTGAAAATCTCCTGGCGGTAAGCTATTATGATGTTACTGAGGCAAAGGAGGCGCTGGAGCAGTTCTTTGAGCCTGAAGACGTCACAATCAATGAAAGCGGTATTTATCTGCACGGCCTCAAGCTTTACGAGACAAATGGCAGCGGATTCAGCGCTTCAAGGGGCTTTTCTAATTCGCTGCGCCGGAACAATCTGGTTGAAATTTACAACATGTGCAGGGAATATGGCTATCTGGCCCTGCTAAGCGCATTCGGATGGGCAAACATCGCCAATCGCAAGGACGACATCAAGGAGAAGCTCATTTTGCTCCATGAGTATAAAATAAACCCTGAGAACATACCAAGAACCTGGTGCGAGCAATACAGCCCCACAAGGCTAGGAAGAATCTTGAAAGGCCGCTATGCAGGAAAAGCAAGAGCCAACAGGCCTGAATCAAGGCGCTGATATGTTTATTTATTATGGGATTCCATTAAATCTTTCATTTCCAATTTAGCCGGCGAATCAACAGGGAAAATTGCATAGCAATCCCCTATGTTACTTAATTCATATCGCACCAGCTCACCCTTGTCGCTATTCTTGTGGCTTAATCTTATTGCGTTTTTAAGCTGCAAAAACATACCTGGCTCGTACGTATCATAATCACCGACGAGCATGGAATTAGTTTCTTTATCGTAAAAAGCCACTATGAAGTCGCGCGGAATTGGAAAAGGAGCATCAAACCAAAAGTTAGTTAGATATTTGGCTTTGACTTCATGTCTTACAACGAAATCGCGGATGACATCCCCTTGGAAATATAATTCGCTTTCCAGTGGCTTTTTTTCTTGTTGGTTCCAGCCAAAAGATATTGATATTTTGCCCTTTTCGAATTTTCTAATGTACCCTGAAAAACCGGGTCCTGCCTCCTTTGTCATTTTTTCAGAAGCATCATATCCGCGGGGGTTTATTGTAGGTGCTTCAGTATAACCGTTATAGTATTCTGCGCCCTTAAACAGCCTTATTTCTACTCCTACCTCTGGCTTGGCCCCCAACAATTTCATTAAAGATAGAATATTTCTTTTGTCCTTTTCAGCAACCATATAAGAAATAAAAGAATGATAATTTTTTAAAGCATCCGCAGCGAAACGCTTTAGGCGGACTTACTTCCACCAAACCCAGACAGGATATTCTTTCTGGGTTATCGGGCTTGTCTTGTAGAACTTGCTTAATTTTCCATTGAGAAT
>CAYGXR010000055.1:0-3608 GCA_964354095.1 Candidatus Woesearchaeota archaeon | reverse complement strand
TCATTGGCATTTGTCTTGATTCCAGTCGGGCTGAAATGTGTTCTTGCTGCTGCATAACCGGCAGCTTGAAGTTTTTCTATCACTTTGGAGATAGAAGGAACTTGTTTCAAATGAAATTCAGCAAGGTCGAAGAAGCCAACTATTGGAATCTTTGCCTCTTGTGTTATCTTGTAAAGGAGGTTTTTCGTTTCACCCGCGATAAATTTGTCATTGCTGGCTAGCTTTTGCATCCTTTCAACTAAATTAGCATCCCACAGAGAACCGAGCCACATAGGCCCTGCGCCTTTGTAAAGTCCTATCTGCTTCAGGATGTTGTCTGTCTTGTCAGCTCCGTATTCTGCGCTCAAATAAGCCCGCATGTAATGCCTGGTGGTGTGGCTGAATATAGGAGTTAATGCTATGTCATACTGCGCAGCAACTTCCTGCACTTTCTTTACTAGAATCCTAAGGCCGGTTTCGTTCATCAAATAATTGTACAACGGCTTTGAGCCATATTTCCGAAGACAGGCAGCCGGATATGTTCCGCACAAAGCTGAGGTGTCTGTTGCTGTGACTGCAATCACGCCATTGTGTTCAGTAATTGCCTTCACGCCAGCGTCCAGGAAAGGCGTTGGCGTGCCGAAAGGGTCTGTATCTAAATAACCAAACTTTTTGTGTTTTAGTTTATAGCGGGTTGCAAGGAACTCATGAGCTCTCAATCCATAAATGCTAACCTTGAGCTTGTTCAGCTTTGCATTTTTCCTGATGAATGACACTGCAACAGGATTTGCATCATTAGCATAAACGTTTTTCACTTTAGCTTCCTTTTTTATCCTCAAGCCCCTGACGCCAGTTGCTGCCAGCAGGTCAACAACAGACTCCGGCGTCAGAACTTTGCATAACAACACAGAGATATCCCTGTTGAGAGTCATTGCAGGATTGTAAAACACTGGTGCTTTGGCTGTGAGCTTGTATTTTTTAGGGTCTGGTATGATTAATTTGACTGCACCTTCGCTGATTCGGATTGTTTTGACTTTCATGCAGGGCAATTTAGCAGATTTAATAAAAGGTTATCTCTCGCGATTGTTGGTGTTAATAGCGTGCGAAACGAGCAGGCTATTTGTTCTATCAAGTGGGAGTGACAAGCTCTTATAATACCTTAATTTGACTTCACTATGTGATCAACATGGATTCAAAAACATGGGGATGGGTAAAAATACTGGGCGGGCTGATTGTACTTTGGTTCGCTTGGCAAGCCGGCATAGGAATGAACTTGGCGGGCGCAATAACAATATTAGCGCTCTTAACCATAGCAGGCGGCTACTTTAAAACAACAGCAAAGGGAAGATAAACTTCCCTTTTGTTTTCTTTTTGTTTAATTTTTGTTTGGAAAATCTTAAAAGATTAATCTATTAGATGTTCAAATGGGTGAAGACTTTGATTTGGTATCTAAGCTTTCTTACGAAGAAAAAGTGCTTGCAAATTTCAGATTGGATGCAATTTCCCCAAATGACGGCAAATACGGCAAGAAAGTCGATGTTTTGCGCAAGTACATCTCCCCGAGAGCTGAATGGCTTGCCTGTCTAAAGATTCAGGGCATTCTAATGGAAGTCAGGCAAGAATTTGGAAAAGCCACTGAGGAACAAGTCCAGCAAGTCAAGGCAGCAATAGAAAAGGCAGATCCTTTAAACATTGCTTTGCTGGAAGATGACAAGAGAATACAGCACGATCAGCTGGCAGTTATAGAAGAACTTGGAAGACATCTTCCGATTGGAACAAAAGCCCTATTGCACCCAGGAACAACATCGTATGATATTTTGGATACTGCAAGAGCTTACCTTTTCAAAGAAGCTTGGTTGAAGGTTATTCAGCCTGAAGCCCACAAGGCAATAAATAAGCTTTGTGACTTAGCTGAAGAAAATTTAGATGCCATACAAGTTGGCAGAACGCATCTGCAATATACTTCTCCTGTGACTTATGGTTTAACCTTATCGCGCTACGCACGCAGACTAGCTGAACGCGCAAGAATGGCAGACTATGCATTTAGTGGCCTCAAGGGCAAAATAAGCGGCATTGTTGGCACTGGTGCAGGCATCGAAGCTGTTTTTGGCGAAGGCAACGCGATGGCTGTTGAAAGCGCAGTGCTGAAAAAATTAAGCTTGGACCCTGATTATGCTGCAACACAAGTTACGCCAAAGGAAAAATATGCTGATGTCGGGCACGCATTAACAACTTTAATGAAAGTTTTGGCTAATTTTGCTGAAGATACCCGCCAGTTATACAGCACAGATATTCAAGAAATAGCGACTAAGGAAAAAAGGAGCGGCGGTTCTAGTACAGATGCAACAAAGGACAATCCTATCAATTGGGAGAACATTGCTGGAAATGATGCTGTTGTTGAAAGTGGGATGCGTATTCTTTATGAGATGATTAAAACAGATTTTGAGAGGGATTTGAGAAGCTCCAAGCAAGCTAGGCACGAACCACAAGGAATGATGGCTGAAACTTATGAATCACTTGTCAGATTTAATTCAGCGCTCGATAAACTGTGGGTTAACAGAGAGAAAATGGCAGAGCACCTCAATTATGTGAGAAAAAATCCGGGCGATGCCATGACAACAATCCTGAAGGGCGCGGGCTGGACGCATTCTCAGTATGGAGACCCGCATACTTTTGCGAAAAAGATATCATTAAAGGCAAAGATTGAGGGCAAAACATTATTAGAAGCTGCTAGAGAGGACACGGAGTTTTTAGATGTTTATATCAAGCTTCCGAAAAAACATCAGAAGATCTTAAGCGGAGAAATCGAGTTATACCTAGGAGATGCAAAAAAGCGTGCTAGCGAAAATATATCTTATGCGAGGAGTTTAGCTCTTACAGCTTCTCCCAGCTAATCTTATTTTTCTCAAGAATTGCAATGATTTTCTGCCTCTGCTCTGGCTTGAGGCCTTTCCACTCCAAAGCAACAAAAGATGGTTTCGGTATTGTCTTGTTGAATGCCTGCAGAATCATCTCTTCATCTAAGGAATCAATGTGATGCTTCGGGCAGATGTGCCCTGTTGCAAACTTTCCAGCCAGCACACGTCTTGTGAATTGCGGTGCATAATGCGGACCGCCAAAGCCAATGCAGACATCAAGCTTCTCAGGCTCTTCAGCAGAAATCTTATTGATAACAGATGCAACAGCTTCACAAGCCTGCATATCACTCCATTGTTTCTCTGAGCTGCCAACTTCAACAAACATTACAGGCAAGTTTATTGTCGGGCTGTGATGCGTAACTTCCAAGCCGACTTCATAATCCAATTTCAGTTCTTCTTTTTTATCCCTCAAGGCGTTAATTGCCGCTGCGAGATAAAGGGCGGGAGCGATGGACAATGTTTTAGGCTTTCCCCCCAGGCTGTTGTCAGAGCTCCAGTTGCCTGTTGGATGCGCATTCAGCATGGGCACATTGGCTTCAGACTTGTGCGTTGACGGCACAATAACCAGCTCAGGATTATGTTTTTGCAAATCTTTTTCGTATTTATCTAAATCAAGGACATTGTCTTTAATCGTAAATATTTGTTTAGGGGAA
The DNA here is from genome assembly GCA_964354095.1 of Candidatus Woesearchaeota archaeon. GTDB lineage: Archaea > Nanobdellota > Nanobdellia > UBA10117 > UBA10117 > CAYGXM01. The sequence goes on along the minus strand of CAYGXR010000055.1, from coordinate 58 downwards.
GCTGGCTTGAGGAATTTGCCTATGTTTACAGAAGCTAAGTTTTTTCCTGCAACAATGA
>CAYGXR010000054.1:0-12606 GCA_964354095.1 Candidatus Woesearchaeota archaeon | reverse complement strand
GCAGGGCCTGCAAACAACAAATGAGGGAAATTCTTTGCTCGGATAAAAGCCTCAAGTCTTCCAGTAATGACTTCCTGGCCCTTGATTTCAGATAGCTTCTTCGGCCTATATTTCTCAGTCCAGACATCAAGCATTTTTGCTCCACAAGCACTTCAAAAGCAATAATAAGTCTTTTATATTTAACATTTTGTAGCCTTTGGTATGCGAAGTGATTGCCGGATTGGACTGCAATAGGAATTCTTTAAATAGTTCGACAAATCTTGTTTCTGAATATGGCTGCGTTTGAACCAACCAAGTGGGAGCCAGAAATCCTGGAGTTCTGGAGAAAGAAGAATATTTACGAGAAACAAAAAAAACTCTATGAAAAATCTTCCAAGAGCTGGTCATTCATAGACGGGCCAATCACTGCAAGCAATATTTCAGGCATGGGCATTCATCATGCCTGGGGCAGGATGCTGAAAGACACTTACTTGCGCTGGCACGCTGTTCGTGGCTACAACATAAGACGCCAGAACGGCTACGATACTCAAGGGTTATGGATTGAAAGAGAAATTGAAAAGGAATTGGGCTTCAAAAGAGGAAAAAAAGACATTGAAGAATACGGAATTGGAAAGTTTGTTGAAAAATGCGAAGAACACGTAAAGAAAGTCTCTGCGAAAATCACAGAACAGTCCATAAGATATGCCCAGTGGATGGACTGGGATAATTCTTATTTCACGCACACTGACAAGGCAAATGAGTATAAGTGGTATTTCCTGAAATTCTGCCATGAGAAAGGCTGGATTTACAAAGGAAAAGATGTTATTCCGTGGTGCCCGAGATGCTCAACTGCTGAATCCAAGCACGCAATCGCGACTGAAGGTTACTTTGAAGTCGAGCACACATCAATGTTTATGCAGTTTCCTGTGCAGGGAAAGAAAGATGAATTTTTTCTGGTATGGACGACAACTCCCTGGACAGTCCCTGCAGACGTTGCAATCGCTGTCAATCCGAATCTTGATTATGTAAAAGTAAAACAAGAGGGCAAACAATTCTGGCTTGCAGAATCTAGACTTTCTGTTTTGAAAGGCAAGTATGATGTTATAGAGAAAAAATCTGGCAAAAAACTTGTTGGCTTGACATATGAAATGCCTTACAAAAACTTTGAGGCACAAAAAGGTGCAACATACAAGGTTGTGGCTTGGGATTTGGTGAGTGGAGAAGATGGAACAGGTATCGTGCACATTGCGCCCGGCTGTGGCCCTGAAGATTACGATCTTGGAAAAAAGGAAAAGCTGATTAGTCCATCTCCGTTGGACGAACAGGGAATTTTTTTGCCTGGATATGACTGGCTAGTTGGCAAGCAGGTCACGCAGGCGAATCCTGCAGTCCTTGCAGATTTGCAGAAAAGAAATTTTATCTATAAATTAGAAACAATAAAACACAGGTATCCTCACTGCACTCGTTGTCGCACTGAATTGGTGTTTAGACTGGTTGATGAGTGGTATATTGCTGTTGATGACATGCGGCAAAAACTTATTGATGAAAACAGGAAAATCAAATGGGTTCCTGAACAAGGCCAGACATACGAAGAAGACTGGCTCAAAAATATGGGCGACTGGCTGATTTCAAGAAAAAGATACTACGGATTGCCGCTGCCAATCTGGGAATGCGCTTGTGGAAATTTTGAAGTAATCGGAAGCGTTGCAGAATTAAAAAAGAAAGCAGTTTCCGGCTTTTCAAAATTAAAAGAACTTCACAGGCCTTGGGTAGATGAAGTGAAAATAAAATGTTCTAAATGCGGAAAAATAGTCAGCAGAATTCCAGATACTGGAGATGTGTGGCTGGATGCCGGGATAGTTCCATTCTTTACTCTCGATTATCTTACTGATAGAAAATACTTCGATAAGTGGTATCCTGCGGATTTTGTAACCGAGTGCGGGCCAGGACAGTATAGATGCTGGTTCTACTCAATGATCTTGCACGGCGTTTTCCTTACAGGAAAAGCTCCTTTCAAGTCTGTAATGACTAACGAGTTTGTGAAAGACGAAAATGGCAAGGAGATGCATAAGAGCTGGGGCAACGCGATCTGGTCAGATGAGGCGGCTAATAAGGTTGGAGCGGATGTTGTCAGATGGAAATACAGCGTACAGGATATTGCAAAAGAGCTCTGGGTTGGCTGGAAAAGCCTTGAAGAGCAAAGAAAAAACCTTCTTGTTCTGTGGAATATCGGAAATTACCTGCAGGTTTACTTCGGCAAAAACTTCAAGCCAAAAGCTCCAAAAGCAACATCAACTGCAGATAAATGGATTTTATCAAAACTTGAATCGCTGAAAATAAAAGTTAGTGCAAATTTAGAAGCATTGCAACCGCACTTAGCAGCCCTTGATTTGCAGGATTTCTTCTTGAATACATTTTCAAGAGAATATATTCACCTTGTAAGAGATATTTTATCTGAGGATTCGCCCGAAAAAGAAAATGCTTTGCAAGTGCTGTACAAAGTTATGCTGGATTTGCTAACATTATTAGCACCATTTATTCCGTTCACAACTGAAAAATTATACCAGGATGTTTTCAAAAATTTCCAAAGTGAAGAATCAATACACTTGTTTGGATGGCCTGCTGTCAACGAAAAGCAAATAGATTCCAAACTAGAAGCTGAGATGGCTTTGGTAAAAGATGTGCTTTCAAACATCTTGGCGCTAAGAGAAAAAATACCCCGAGGGATAAAATGGCCAATCAAGTCTGCAGTTTTGGTCACTGAAAACGAGGAATTCAAGTCTGCAGTCCAGGAACATAAAAAACTGCTGCAAAATCTCGCAAATGTCTTAAACGTTGAAGTTTCTCACGAGCTCAAAGGATTAAAACACAGGGTTAAGGCAGATTTCAGCAGAATCGGGCCTAAATTTGGAAGAAATGCTGCGGAAGTTGTTGCCAAAGTTGCGGCAACATCTGTAGAATCAATTTTGAGGCAATTGAAAAAAGAAAATAAGGTAGTTCTGGAAGTTGCAGGAAAGAATGTTGAGCTGGCGCACGATGATCTGATGATTGAAGAAATTCTTCCATCTGGCGTTTTGGGCGGGAGATTTGGCAGCTATTCGCTTTATTTGGAAATTGAAGAGACGCAAGAAATGCTGCAGATGGGCTTTGTAAGAGAATTTACAAGGGCAGTCCAGGCTTTGAGGAAGAAAGCAAACCTGCAAAAGTCAGACAGGATTGCTTTGTTTGTATCCGCACCTGCAAGCTCGCAGGCAGCATTGCAATCACAAACAAAGGAGATTGCACAAAAAGTAGGTGCTAGCAACATCGACTTTGTAGCACTAAAGGTAATTGAGTCTAAAAAGAACAAAGACAAGCTGTCTGTGAAAAACTTTGAAGCTTCTTTTGGGTTTTAGCGAAATAGAGAAAACTTAAGAAGCTTTATAAATGGGTTTTTAAAGGTTTATAAAGAGGCGCAATTTATGGCAACTAGCAAAACTAAAGTTCTGAAAAAGGTCCGGGGCAAGCCAACTGTCTATACAAAAACACAAAATGTTGTTGTTTCAGCATCAATTCACAGGGAATTACCACTTGAGAGATTGGCTGCAAAACTTGAAAGAGCAGATTACAATCCTGAAACTTTTCCGGGCTTGATTTTAAAAATAGATGTTCCAAAAGCGTCAGCATTATTGTTTAGCTCTGGCAAAATCATTTGCACAGGAACAAAATCACTTTCAGAAGCAAGAACTGCAATTGATGTTATTGTCGATAAACTAGAGGCAATTGGCTTGAAAGTTAAAGGGGAGCCTGACATAGAGGTTCAGAACATGGTTGCTTCTGGGGATGTTGGCGGCAGATTGAATTTGAATGAAATTATGATAAAATTTGACAATACAGAATACGATCCTGAGCAGTTTCCGGGCCTTGTGTACAAATTGCCTAACTCGCACATCACATTTCTGCTGTTTGGAACAGGCAAAATTGTCATAACTGGAGCTAAATCCGAAAAAGAGATTGTTGAATCGGTATATGTTTTAAGAGATCAGCTGATTAAGGCGGGATTACTAAAAGACTAAAGGTTATCTCCTAACATCAGGCTTCGCAACGCGCGGATATGTGCTCGAGGAAGCTTTCCATACTCTGAGGGATTCCCAAAGTCGACGCGTGATTTACTAAACGGCTTGTATACTCCAGTAAAGAAATTTCTTTAAATAACATATCTTTACAGAAAACAGATAATCGATGGGGGTGCAATGCTTGCCGAACAGCTCATTTCAAAATATAGAACATTTATTGAGAAATATTACTATAACGAGCTTCTGAATAACATCAAGAAAGGCTTGACTGCAATCTATATAGATTTTGGGGCCTTGGCAAAATTTGATCTGGAACTTTCAGAACAATTATTAAGTTCTTTTGATGAAGCCATAGAAAATTTTGAAGAGGCTATAAAATCTCTGGACATACCAGAAGCAAAATATCCAATACGTATTCGCGTATTGAATTTGCCGAAATCATCCTTTGTTAAGATTAGAGATATCAGAAGCAAACATTTGAGCCAGGTCATAGCAACGGAAGGATTAGTTAGGCAAGCATCCGATATCAGGCCCAAAGTTACATTGGCCACATTTGAGTGCCCAAACTGTGGCGCACAGATGCTGATGGAACAAACTGGGGTAAAATTCCGCGAGCCTTTGAAATGCAATTGCGGCAGAAGCGGCAAGTTCAAGCAACTTTCAAAAAAACTAATTGACATACAGCGTCTGATTGTAGAAGAAGCACCGGAAAATCTGGAAGGTGGCGAACAGCCAAAACGCATCCAAGTTTTTCTGGGAGAAGACTTGTTAGATCCTAAATTAGAGAAAAAGCATTATCCTGGAAATAAAGTAATACTAATTGGCGTTGTAAAGGAAGTTCCAATGCCTTTGAAAACTGGCGGCATCTCAACAACATATGAGTTAAGCATAGATGCAAATAGTGTGGATACAATAGAGGAAGAATTTGAGGAAATTGAATTAAAGCCTGAAGACGAGCATTTAATCAAAGAACTTGCATCAAGACCAAATATATATGAAAGGCTGGCAAAATCAATCGCACCTTCTATCTACGGTCATGAAAACATCAAGGAAGCAATTGTTATGCAATTATTTAGTGGGGTTAGGAAAGTAAGAGAAGATGGCACTAAAACCAGAGGAGACATTCACATATTTTTGGTTGGAGATCCTGGTTCTGGAAAATCCGAGCTTTTGAAATACGTTGCAACACTTGCCCCTAAATCAAGATACATATCTGGAAAAGGTGCATCGGCTGCGGGAATAACGGCGTCTGTAGTCCGAGATGAATTTATCCGGGGCTGGGCTTTAGAAGCTGGAGCTTTGGTTTTAGCGAATAAGGGAATTGCCTGCATCGATGAGCTGGATAAAATGACGCCTGAAGATACTTCTGCGATGCATGAAGCCTGCGAACAACAAACAATTACAATTGCAAAAGCAAACATACATGCAACTTTGCGTGCTGAGACTTCGATTTTGGCTGCTGCAAACCCAAAATATGGCCGATTCAATCCTTATGATCCTATTACGAAGCAGCTAGACCTTCCGCCAACTCTGCTGAACAGGTTTGACTTAATTTTTCCAATCAGGGATATCCCTAATGCGGACAGAGACGAAAAAATTGCGCAGCATATTTTGGAATTGGCGCAGGACCCTAATGCAAAAAAGCCTGAAATCAGCAGCGAATTGCTGAGAAAATTTATTGCCTACGCAAAACAGCGCTGCGTCCCTAAATTAACGACTGGCGCAATAGAAGAAATCAAGCAGTTTTACATAACTTTAAGGGCTGGCGCGGCAAAGGAAGAAGGCGAAATCAAGTCAATTCCGATTTCAGCAAGACAGCTTGAAGCACTCGTTAGGCTTTCTGAGGCATCTGCTAAATTGAGGCTTGCCGACCGTGTAACCAGGGCTGATGCGCAGCGCGCAATAAGATTGCTGAAATCATCGATGGAAGAAGTTGCATTTGATGTGGAAACAGGCAGGTTCGACATCGATAGGGTTGTAACGGGGATAACGGCGGTGCAAAGGTCGCAAATCGCATCAATGAGAAGAATATTGGACATACTGACTGAGAAAATTGGCAAGGCAATACCATTGAATGATATTATAAAGGAAGCTGAGGCTGAAGGAATTGACAGGGCCAAGGCGGAGGATATACTTGAAAATCTGAAAAAGAAAGGAGACATTATGGAGCCGAGACCCGGCTTGATAACGAAGGTGAGTTAAATGTTACAAGTTAAAAAAAGAGAAGTTACAAAAAAAGTCTGGATTTGCAACCTGATGAAGGGAAACTATACAAAAAGCGAAGGCTGGACCCCAAGTTTTGTGGAATTTGAAGGTGAAAAATATTCCCGGGTTGTGGTCGTTGGCAGTGTTGTTTCAAAATTCGCTTCTGAGGACGGCAATTATGCGGCAATTACAATAGACGACGGCACTGAAACTATAAGGGTAAAGGCATTCGGCCCTGATGTGCAAAAATTAAGCAATGTTTCGGTAGGAACGCTGATTAGATGTTTTGGAAAGGTCCGTCAGTGGTCTGATGAAATTTATCTTGCACCTGAAATTGCCCGCGTACTGGATGATCCAAACTGGCTATTAGTGCATAAAATACAACTCGGCAAGCCTGTTGCGGCAGTAAAGCCGGAAGAAAGCAAGCCGCAAGTTTCAGAGCAGACTGCTGTCGAGCAGCTAAAATCCGATGCTGCCGACGTGCAAAAGAAAATCTTTAGTCTAATAACTGATTTAGATTCGGGCTTAGGTGCGGACATGGCTGAAATAATCAGCAAATCCGGTCTGTCTGAAGAGGAAGCCATGAATATTCTCTATGGTCTGCTTAAAGCGGGCGATGTTTACGAACCTAAAAAGGGCAGATTAAAGGTTTTAAATTAGATAGCTTTATTAAAATCTTATTTCAATTTTACGTATGGCCACATTTCCCCCAGTTTTAAAATCACGCAAGCATCATTGGAAAGCTCGCGCAATGCTAAATAAGGAATTCAGAGAAATATTTTCAGCAGAGATTATTTCCATGACTGGCGGTCTTTTGGCAGGCTCTATACTAGCCGCATATATCGATAAAATCCTGCTGATACCTGGCCTGTTGATTCTTTTGCCGGGATTTTTGGAGATGCGCGGAAACATTTCAGGCTCGCTTGCAGCCAGGCTCGGCACTGCATTAGATCTTAGAAAAATACCTGTCAAAATTGACGGAAGCAAAGTGGTGAGCAAAAATATTGCTGCAACTTTTATTGAAGCACTTGCTGTTGCTTTAAGCCTGGCCACAGTCGCCTATGCAGTGACATATTTTGTTTTTGGTACCGCAACTCTTGAAATCTTTTGGATAGCCATAATTGCTGCCTTACTTGCCAATTTAATAGAAGCCACTTTGACAGTTTATACAACATTTTGGCTTTTCAGGAAAGGACATGACCCCAACAACATAATGGGGCCGTATGTAACAACAACGGGCGACATTGTCAGCGTAATTAGTTTGCTTATAGCCATAGTGGTGATAGCATGGATTTAACGAAAAAAATAATTAAGGAAAGTTTGAAGATTCTCATACTTGCTTCAATAATCAGTAGTTTTGGTGGAGTTGGCTTTGAAGCCCTCAAACTAAAAATAGTGGCTATTATTCCCCTAATTATAATGATGCCTGCATTAAATGACATGATTGGCGATTTTGGCACTATTATTTCAAGCAAATTTACAATCCTGTTATACCAGAAAAAAATACATAAAAAATGGTGGGAATCTTACGAGTTAGGTGATCAATTCAGAATTATAAGCACAATAGCGCTATTTGCTGCTTTTTATCTTGGCTTGGTTTCTGTAGCTGTTGCGTACATCCAGGGCGCAACGATAAGCGCAATAACCGCACTTAAAGTCATAGCGCTTGCCTTCATGTCTACCGCGACCCTCGTACTTACTATCTTTTTCATAGCAATAATTGGCGGCATTTGGGTCTACAAGCGGGGTAGCGATCCAAATAATTTCTTAATTCCAATGACAACTTCAATTGCAGATTTCAGTAGTTTAGCCTTATTTGCTTTTTTCGTTTACTTTCTTTTTTAATCCAATAACATAAATTTCAGCAGATTCTTGCAAAGACGCTTTTGGTTTAAATTCCTTTACGATTGCAAAATTTTTCTTCACTTCAGAAACGAATTTTCCATAATCCTGCCCGCGGAATGCTTTTGAAACAAAACTCCCATTTGGTTTTAGAATTTCTTTTGCTATTTGCAATGCCCTAAACGCTAGCAGCATTGCAATTCCTATGTCTTTTGTCCTTATGCCTGAAAATTCCGGGGCTGCATCTGCAATTACAACATCTGCAGGCCTTTGAAGAACCTGCCTAATTTTCTCCAAAGTGCTATCTTTGAAGATGTCCCCTAAAACAAAATCATAATTTCCCTCCAAGCCTGTTACTGTTTTAATGTCTGCACCAATTACTTTCCCATTTGCGCCGGCAAACTGCAGCGCAACTTGGGACCAGCTTCCGGGAGCGGCTCCCAAATCCACTACAATATTCCCTTCCCTGATTAGGCGGAATTTTTTCTGAATTTCCAATAATTTGTAGGCTGATCTCGCCCTGTATTTTTCAGCTTTAGCCTGCTTATAGAAGAACTCCCTTTTTCTCTGCTTGACAAATTCGCTCATAAGCCAAGAATAGGCTCAATCGTTTTAATAACTTGTTGTTCTAGCTCTCCCTTGTTTTTTGTGGCGTCTATTATGATAATTTTCTCTTTTAATTTTTTTGCAAGGTCCAAATACGCTTCTCTTAATTTTGTTTGGAATTCCAAATTTTCATATTTATCCTTGGGACCTCCCCTGTCTGTGGCTCTTGCCATTGCAATTTCGGCAGGCAAATCGAAAATCAAAGTTAAGTCTGGTTTTGGAAAAATGCTTTGCGTGTGCAAAACATAATCCAATGGGATGCCTTGCACGTATCCCTGATATGCAATTGTAGAATGATAATATCTATCGCATAGTATTACTTTATTTGCCAATAGCGCCAGCTTGACCTCATTTTCTACGTGGAGCTGTCTATCAAGTGAAAAGGCGAAAAGGTCCACCAGCGCATCTTTTACTATTTGCTTTTGCAAAAGCTCACTCTTTATTATGCTCCTGATACCGTACTTTGAATTAGGCTCTTCGGTAATTATGAAATCTATTCGCTTAAGCTTAAGATAATCGGCAACCCGCTGCAAGCACGTACCTTTGCCAGAACCATCTATGCCCTCAAAAACTATGAATTTGCCGGCCATGCCACGCACCTCACTCGCATTAAAGGCTGGCAGTTTTATATACATTTATTTTCTGTAAAATACATACTGCAGAAAACAACTAAACTTTTAAACCCATTGCTAATTGTTTACTCATGCATACAATACTCAAGATACCGTTTGACAAATGCATTGTTGAGAGAGAAAGGAGAGGTGCCTCATTAGGCCCTAATGCAATCGAGAAAGAGCTAAAAGACTTCTTTCAATTTGAAGAACTTTCCAAGCATGTTAAATTTAGTGAAATTAAGGAGAACGATGATTTTGAAAAGCTGCATGAGGAAGTTGAATCTCTAGTCACAAGAGATAATCCCATAGTTAGTTTAGGTGGTGACCATTCAACAAGCTATGGCGTAATGAAATCTTTTTCTAAAACTCACGAAAACTCCTGCCTGCTGTTTTTTGATGCGCATTTTGATGCTCAGGATGATTTTTTGCCTCCAACACACGAAGATGTTTTGCGAGCTGTCATAAAAGAAGGTTTTTTCAAAACCGAAGACATTTTTGTCATAGGTGTTAGAAATTATACGGAAAAAGAAATTGAGTTTGTAAAGAAAAATAAGATAAAATTTATGCTGGCTAATGACTTTTCATCCAAAGAGATAACAAATTTTGCAAAAAAATACGATAATATTTACTTCAACTTAGATATTGACGCTATTGACCCGAGTTTTGCACCGGGAACTGGCTGGCCGGAGCCCCTTGGATTAAATCCAAAAGACATTTTGGGCATAATTTTACAGCTAAAAGGCAGAATCAAGCTCTTAGATATCGTGGAAGTTAGCCCGCCTAAGGACGTAAATAACATGACATCGAGGCTGGTGGCTAAGTTTTTAGCTGAATTTCTTGTAAATAGGGCTGGAAAGGCTTTTGTATAGTAGAGGCGACAATTTTATAAAGCTTATTTTTGTTCCTTTTATCATGTCTTCGTCTTGGAACGCTGCAAAACTAAAGGGTTCGAAAATATTTTTGCGAGAAAAGCCCATAGAGTTGCTGCTTTGTTTGACTCGGGGAAATATCAAGGAAAAATATCCGTCTATGCTTGCTAAGGATTCAAAGTGCACCTACAGCCATACAGTGCATTTGTTACAAAGAATGGAAAAAGTTGAGCTGGTGCAATTTGAAAAGAAAGGCAGGCTAAAGATAGTTTCTTTGACCAAGAAAGGCCAAGATATATCTGATCTGCTGGACTCTTTGGCAAAAACATTCGGTAAATAAACGGAGGAAAAAAATGGTAGAAGGCTACTGTGTAAAATGCAAAGCGAAAAGGGAAATTAAAGATCCTAAAAATACAACCATAAAAGGCAGGGCTGGCACAAGGCCGGCTGTAAAAGGCACTTGCCCGAAATGCGGTACAGGAATGTTTAGAATCGGCTCATCAATTTAAGATAATGCTCAGTTCTACACATCTCCTTTTTTCTTTTCTTTTTGGTTCTTTGTTTCTCGATTATATTCATCCTTCATCATTAATTGCAAAAATAATCTTTGCAGCATTGCTGTTAATTGGAACTTCGCTTCCAGATATAGATTTGAGATTTCCATCTCTTAAGCACCGGGGAATTCTTCACACAATCTGGCCAATTGTTCTAATTTTAATTGTGAATTATTTCCTGAAGAATTACATACCATTTTCAATTGCAGCATTGGCCTTGGGATACGGAAGCCACTTGTTTGCTGATGCCATAACTAAAGAAGGTGTAAAACCGCTGGCTCCATTAAGCAGGCAAGAAATAAGGGGTCCGATAAGAGTCGGATCAATCTCAGAATTTATAATTGCAGCAATTGTGCTGACCTATTTACTTTTGAGAATCTAGGGCTTCTGCATACTGCCTGACCCTTTCCAAAGCAGGAGTTACTAAAAATTCTGTAACATAACTTGATATTATTGGTTTTAGCTCTCCGAATTCTGTTATCCTATAACCTTCTGGAAGTTTTTCTATTAGCTTCAAATCTTTTAACCTTCTCAATTGTCGCCTGACATTAGGCGCTGATGCGCCAGGCTTATCTTTCAATTTCTCTAAAAAGTTCTCTATCTGCAAAAATTGCCTGTTCTTTCTGACAGCCAATAATACGTCAAAGATGTCGACAATAATATCGCGGCTTTCTCCAGGATTCAGCAAGCCAACAGACAAGAGAAATTTCTTGCTTAGCTCTCTTCCTGCCAGGGAAGAAGGCTCTTCATACTTTCGCAAAGTTATTTCCTGCAATGGCAAATCCTTCAAAGCTCTTTTTGGCATACCATTATTTAGCATAAACTCTTTAAAATGCTTTTTCAATTAGATTTTAATGGTACTGGAGCAGTTAAGCGGCCTTCGCAGTAAAATTCTGGCTCCTTTTTTGTTTAAGGGAAATCCTGCAGTTATTTCTTTTATCTCACTTTTATTCGCAATTTTTGCAGGCTATCTATTCTTTGTAAGCTCGTGGACTTTAGGCGCGCTGATGCTGGCAATTTCTGCAGTTCTGGATGCTTTAGACGGCGAAATTGCTCGAAAATATAAAGTCGCTACAAAATTTGGTGATTTATTGGACCACACGTTTGATAGAATTGCGGATGTTGCAATCTTCTTAGGACTGGCATTTAACCCGCAAATGCCCTCTATTTTTACCTTATTAGCGTTAATTGCAATTCTGCTGGCATCTTATGCCGGAACTGAAGCCCAAGCGCTAACAGGAAAAAGACTCTACATGGCTTTAACTGGGCGGGCAGACCGCCTGGTAATTCTATTTTTGGCTGCTATTTTGATGCCATTTTATCCGCAAGCAATGTTCTATGGAATTTTAGTAATTGGTATTTTCTCCCTGCTGACATTTTTCCAAAGAACAATTCAAACAGCACTTGTGTTAAGGCGCTAGTACCACTCTTTCTTTAATTTCAGCAAATATGCTATTGTGTTTGCCCCAAGATGTATTAGCGGCGTTAAAATTAAAACAATGATTATCGTTGCCAAGCTGGGTACCTGCACAATTGACACTAGCAATAATGCCCCAATTACAAAATCCAGCTGGTCTGCAATAGGTAATGACTTTCCGCGGGCAACTTTCAGCCTTCTCTTGAAAAAACTCTTTACCAAATCCCCAAGCAAAGCTCCCAGACTCAGTAAAAATCCAATTAACAAAACGCCTTGCAAAGCCCCCACTGTTGTGCCAATAATCAACCCGCCGAAAAAGCCAGGCCAGGTTTTTCCAGGTCCGAGAATCGGCTGCTTATCTGTAAATTTTTTGTTAAAATCAATCGGGAATCTGCCCTTGAAGATTTTTCCGAATATGACTGGCGTGGCATTTGCAAAATAAGCTGGCAGAATAAACCAGATTGC
>CAYGXR010000053.1:0-3854 GCA_964354095.1 Candidatus Woesearchaeota archaeon | reverse complement strand
GTAGACAAGTTTTGGCCATTATGTGAGAAAGTCACAAGCAAACTTTTGGAATCAGAACAAAGACTTTTTACATATTTTCTGATTAGCAATGCGTTTGAATGGGAAGGTTGGCATGCCGATGAAAAAACTGCTGAATGCATAATAGCTTCTGTCAAGCCTGTAGAATGCAATGCTAATGTATCGGAATTTAAGCCAAATACCAAATTTACACATACTCTTGGTCAAATATTCAAAACAAAAAGTAAGTTGGAAGTGCTTTGTAAAAGCGACGAACTAAGAGGTGAAAAATCTGAAGGAAAACATCTGGGCTTTGGATTTAAAACAGATATCTGGAATAACAATCTCTCAGAAATAACCTATGAAGATATAAAACTATATGCCGACAAATTACCAGAAACTATCAAAAAGTATCCAGAGGCTGCAGAAATTATAGATGTTTGTTTGTCTTGAGTAGCGATAATATTTTATATTAGCAGTTTTCTGTAAAATTGACATGGCTGAATCCAAAGACAGGGTAAGAGCACAAAGTTCTGATTTTGTACGAATGATGGTTGAAAAGGCCAGCAAAAAAGAAGAACCAGCATCACCAGACCCGATTAAGGTGGACAATGCGCAGATAGAAAAGCTGGTAAAGGACTTGCAAGACAGGAGAGTCCCAGCAAAGCGCTCAATCTGGGATAAAAAGATTAAACCTTAACTAAGGGGAATCTGTAAAGGTCTTGAAAACATAATTTCTTAGCAAGGCAGGAAGGCTTTTCTGATGTTAAGAGATAACCCTCATCAAATTCTAGTCATATCACCAGTCATTAAACTTCAATTAGAATAATACTTAGAATACCTAATCCTATTCCAACTTTATTAATTAGCGAAAGATCTTCTTTAAACATTATTACCCCCACCAGGACAATAATGACTAGATTCAAAATTGTAAATACAGAAATTGCCTTGGAGAGCGGTCCATATTTCAAAGAGATAGCCCAAAAGATAGTTCCGATGAAATAAATCAGCAGGCCAATGCCCAAAAGAATGTTTTTGCTGTCAATTGACCATTTCTTGAATAAAATATCTGCAACAACTTCCAGGGCTACAGCAAGCAAAATTAGTGCGAAGAAAATATACTTGAAGGCTATTGCTGAGGTCATGCTTAAATCTTAATAACATCGCCAGTCTTTGGAGCAACTGCATTTATTCCATACCGGCTTTTGATTTCAGTTGCAAACTTCTCGCAATAATCACCATGCATGCAGATTGCTTTTTTTGGATTTACTTTCTGCACGAATTTCAGAAGCTCACTGCGGCCTGCGTGTGCCGAGAAATCAAAGCTTTTGATTTGCATCTTGACTTTCAGATTGACTGCGCCTAAGATGTACTGCCCGCTGTCCAGAAGATAACGGCCAGCAGTCTTTGGAATCTGATAACCTGTAAATAAAATTGAACAGTCTTCCCGCGGGTAAAGTTTTTTCATATAATGTACAATTGGCCCGCCTTCCATTGCAGCGCCTGTTGTTAAAATAACACAGGGTTCCTTCATGGCATTATCACGCTCCTCCATTTCATACAAGGGAATTGCATTATCAACAGCATGGTGGAGAGCATTAAAATCGCGCAGGAATTCAGGATGAGCCATGGCAATATTTGTGGCATCTTTTGCCATGCCGTCAAGATAAACAGGCCAATTAGCCCCGAATTTATCCAAAACCATCAGCAATTCAGCAGCCCTTACTGCAAAAACAGGCAGCAAGGCAATGCCACCACCGTTCACGGTTTCTTTTACCGCCTTATACAGTGCTTTTTCTTCATCTGCTCTGTCTGGATGGTCTCTGCTGGAATAAGTTGTTTCCATAAATACTGCATCAATATTTCCAGAATTAAATCTGGCTCCGTTTACAAGCTGGGTGCCATTCATTTTGAAATCACCAGTGTACATTATCTTTTTTCCTTTTGAGTTTAATACAAAAATGCTGCTGCCCGGCAAATGGCCAGCATCGTAAACCTCAACAGTTGCATTAGGCCCTAATTTTATCTCATCACCATATTTGACGCGATGCATATCTTTATGCAGGGATAAAATATCTCCTGGAGAATATCTTATTGGAAAGCCTTTGAGCTTTGCAACTTTCAAAGAGTCTCGTAACAATAAATCAGTATAATCTGCAGTTGGCGCAGTAACATATGTCTTGAATGGATTTTGCTTGTGCAGGTAAGGTGCAGCACCTAGATGATCCAGATGGCCATGTGTTATGAACAAGGCATCAGTTTTTCCCTTTGGCATTCTTGGAATATCGCCAGTTTCTACTTTGGAGCCGAAATCAAACATTATTTTCTTGCCTTCAGTCTCGGCAAGAACCGCATTTCTGCCTACTTCCCTAAAACCACCTAAACAGTGTAATTGCATTTTACTTTTTCTTCTTTGGTTTTTCTTCAGCCCCAACACCGATACCAAGCTTTTGCAGGGCTTCAGAATGTGCCTTCAATAACGCATCTATGATGCCAATCATTCGCACAAATTCCTGCCTTTCTTTCAGCAATGTTGTAATTGAGCCCTTGTGAAAACCAATTTCTTCATCTTTCGCCATGTTAACTCCTAAATATGCTATTTTTGTTGATTTATAAATCTATTTCGGCGAGGTAAGTTTTTAAATCCTCAACAGAGTGCAAATGTATGGACTTTAAGCCCAAACTGCTAGTATTTGAATCTCTCATGTTCTCGACAGTTCAATTCATTGCTCTTTTCACCGGAATTATGATGCTGGGCAAGCCGACAACACCGCCACCCATGGAAGTTGGCTCTTCTTTAATCTGGTTTTTTGTTGCTTTCCTAATATCTCTTGGGATTATCTTTCTTGCCATAAGGTTTCTGAAAAAAATATCATTCGGCGCATTCTTTGCGTTCCTGATTTTTGTAGGCGCGCAGATAGTTTTCGCATCTTTCCTGCCACTTTTGATTTCAATCGTGCTTGCAGTCGCAATTGTTGGCTTGAGATTCTGGAAGCCTAATCTTATTACGCACAACTTGGCAATTTTCCTCGGTGTTGCAGGTGTTGCAGCAATGTTAGGAACACTTTTGCCGATAATTGCAATTTTAATAATATTGTTTGCACTTTCGATTTATGATTTCATAGCAGTCTTCAAGACAAAGCACATGGTTAGCATGTTCAAGGATTTGCTGAAGCGCGGCGTTCCTCTTGCGATTGTGGTGCCAGAGGAGCCAATGGCATTCAAGGAAAATGTGCAGAAAATCTCCAAAGCAAAACTCAAAGAGACAGACAAAAGAGTTCTAATGCTGGGCACAGGTGATTTAGCTTTCCCAGCCCTCTTCGCAGTTTCAGCCTTTGCAGCAAATGGCCTTACCGCAGCATTGGCAATAATAGCAGGCTCGATTGTAGGGCTTGTCTTTAACCATTATCTGCTGACAATAAAGAAATTCAAGTTTATTCCAGCACTGCCATTTATCGCATTGTTTAGTGCGATTGGATATTTTATTGCAATCTTGTTACTGTGATTGTTGCTGGCTCGCTTCGCTCGCTTGTTATCTCTTTAGTTTTGTAAAACATAGCTCAGCTTTTGGAACAGCAAATAAACACTAAGAGATTACCTTGAACAACAGATTATTCAGACATAAAATCTTCTTGCAGCAATTCAGCTGGCTCGCCTTTTTCTTTCAGGCTTTGTGTTGCAAGAATCCAGAATATCAATCCCAATGACTTGGAGCCTTTATTGTTGCAGGGGATTATGAAATCTATGTTCTCAATTGTGTTATTTGTGTCGCACATTGCAATCAAAGGAATTCCAGCCAAAAGAGCATCGTGAACTGCATTTTTATCTGGAAAAGGGTCTGCGACTATAATCAGCTT
>CAYGXR010000052.1:0-17656 GCA_964354095.1 Candidatus Woesearchaeota archaeon | reverse complement strand
AAAGATATCCGGCTTGGCCTGCCAAAAGGCACGCTAATCAAAGGACCTATCGCAAAGGAGGTTGCAATCAGGTGGCCTAATGTGGCAAAGATTGCAACAATTGTGCTATGAAAGCCTGGAGCCGGAGTTGGAAATCATCTGTCAGGCCTGCTAAGCAGAGGAAATATGTAGCCAAGGCTCCTCTTCACGTCCGGCATAAGCTGATGTCTGCACACCTCACAAAAGAATTACGGTTAAAGTACAAAAAAAGGTCATTCCCGGTAAGAAAAGGCGACAAAGTAAAAATCACAAATGGAAAATTCAAAGGCGTTATTGGGGAAATAGAGAGAGTTGATTTGAGGAGCTACCGAGTTTTTGTAAAAGGCGCGGAAATCAAGAAAAAAGAAGGCGCGCCAAAAATTTTCAGGGGAATACATCCTTCAAAACTTCAAATTGTTAGCTTAAATTTAGACGATAAAAAAAGAGTAAAAGCTCTGGAGCGAAAGTAAAATGGCTAAGCAAAAGTATCTGATGGTGTATTTGCGGAGCCAGGAACAGATGGTGTAATGGCAAACAAGAGACACATTGCAAGATTGGCGGCGCCGGCAAGCTGGCCAGTAGTAAGAAAAGAAGTAAAATGGATGGCCAAGCCATTGCCAGGAGCCCATACTTTAGAAAAAGGAATGCCGTTAGTTGTTTATCTGAGGGATTTGCTAAATATTGTTTCAACCAGCAGGGAAGCAAAAAGAATCCTGAACCAGAAGCTTGTTTTGATAAATGGAGTTGCAGTAAACGAGCCGAACTTTTCAGTCGGCCTCTTCGACACGATCAAGATTCTGAAATATGACCAGGCTTACCGAGTTTTGTTAACTTCTAAGGGCAAGTTACAGTTGATTGAAATCAGCGAAAGGGAATTGCATACAAGGCCTGCCAAAATTGTCGGCAAGACCACATTAAAACAAAACAAAATACAAATACACTTGTCAAATGGATGGAATTTCATTACCGACAAGGATGTTTACAAA
The DNA here is from genome assembly GCA_964354095.1 of Candidatus Woesearchaeota archaeon. Lineage (GTDB taxonomy): Archaea > Nanobdellota > Nanobdellia > UBA10117 > UBA10117 > CAYGXM01. The sequence goes on along the minus strand of CAYGXR010000052.1, from coordinate 16,652 downwards.
ACAAGCGATGTCTTGCTAATGGATGCAAAGACAAGAAAGCCAACAAAACACATTAAGTTTGCCAAAGATGCGGCAATTTACATAACTGGCGGAAGCCACGTCGGCCAAACTGCAATTATTGATGGCTTTGCAGAAGAAGGCCTTCTGAGGAAAAAGAAATTCATACTTGCAAAAATTGCAGGCCAGGCCGTGAAAGTGCCTGCATCAGAAGCTTTTGTAATAGGGGCTGAACAGCCGGAGATTAAACTAACATGATTACTGAATCTGTAATGCGCAAAATCGCAATCTCTGCAGTCACATTAAACATAGGCTCGGGAATTGTTCCAGAAGATGCAGACAAGGCAGCCCTTTTGCTTGAAAGGATTTCAGGCGCAAAATCTGTCAAGACTTTTACAAAAAAAAGAATCCCAGTCTGGAAAATAAGGCCGGGGCTTGCAGTAGGCGCCCGCGTTACAATCAGGGGCAAGCAGGCCATAGAACTTCTCAAGAGGCTGCTTACTGCAGTTGACAATGAGCTAAAGCAGAAATCTTTCACTGAAAATGGATTTTCATTCGGCATCAAGGAATATGTTGACATACCTAACGCAAAATATGACCCAAAGATTGGAATTATCGGCCTGGATGTAATTGTAAGCCTGAAAAGGCCAGGCTATTCCATAGCCCGGAAAAAAATCAAGAGGGCGCGCATAGGTACAAGACACAGAATATCTGCAAAAGAAGCCTGGGAATGGGCGCAGAAAGAATTTGGCGTAAAGCCAAAGGAAGAAGCATGAAACGACCTGCGCTAGAAAAGCTGAAACCGGGAAAAACAAAGCTAGCCAGATTCATGAGGCATAATATTCCAAAAGCAAGACCGTACGGAAACAGGCTTGCAATATGCATGAGATGCGGCGGAACAAGAAGGCACATATCAAAATATGGCCTGAATGTTTGCGGCCGCTGCTTCAGGGAAATTGCCAAGGATCTTGGCTTCAGGAAGTTGAGGTAAAATGAGACACGATGTATTAGCTGATGTGCTGAGCATCATGAAGAACATGAAGGACCGCGGTGTGTCCGAGATAGAAGTAAGGCCAATTTCCGGTACAGTAAAAGGAGTTTTGGCAGTTTTGAAAGCCGAAGGCTACATCTCCGATTTCACAATCGTGGAGGACAAGCGCGGCGATTATGCAAAAGTAAAACTTACAAATCTGATAAATAACATTGGAGCCATAAAGCCAAGATTTTCAGTCACGCTGGAAGAATTTGAAGCTTTTGAATCCAGATACCTGCCAGCAAAAGATTTTGGCAGGCTGGTCGTATCAACTTCAAAAGGAATAATGACACACTTACAGGCAAAAGCTCAGCAATTGGGAGGTGTCTTGCTCGCATATGTCTACTGATGATAAAAAAACGGCACTTTTCAGCAAACCTATTCCTATTCCGAAAGATATCGCAATCAAAATAGAGAAAGGCCAAGTATTTGTTAAAGGGCCAAAAGCGGAGCTGCAAAGGGAATATCCATCCAAAGTTATTGAAGTTGTTGCATCCGACGGAAAGCTTGAAGTCAAGCCAAGGACTAAAACGGCATTTGCCAGGATGCTGGCCGGGACTTATACCTCGCATATCAAGAATATGATTACAGGCACGCAAACCCCATTCATTTACACTCTAAAAATTGTTTTTACACATTTTCCAATAACTGTTGCTATTTCTGGTTCTGATCTTCAGGTTCAAAATTTTCTTGGGGAGAAAAAACCCAGAAAAGTTACTCTCCCATCCGGTGTTAAAGTTTCTGTGCAGAATGAGTTCATTAAAATTGAGTCTGCAGACATTGAGCTTGCCGGCAAGACGGCAACTTTGATAGAAACTGCAACGCACATATCCGGAAGGGACAGGCGCGTCTATCAGGATGGAATTTACATAACGCAGAAAGGAAAGGGAAAATAATGGCTGATGTCAAGACTTTGCTAGATGTAAGGAAGAAAATGTCTGCGAATAGACCGAAGTTTCTCCGGCAGGATTATCATCATAGAATGAAAGTTGAAGATGATTTATGGCGAGCTCCAAAAGGCCGACACAGCAAGATGAAGCAAAGAAAGCGAGGGCACAGGGCAGCTGTAGCAATAGGATATAGGGGCCCGGCAGAGGTCCGCGGCCTGCACAAAACAGGAGCCATATTTACAAGAGTGGAAAATCTGCAGCAGCTTGCGGCAGTCGATCCAAAAAAATCAATTGTAATTTTGAGTTCGACAGTTGGTGCAAGAAAAAGATATCAGCTGCTTAAAACTGCAGCCGAGAAAAATATTCCCGTAATTAATATTAACGCAAAAAAATTCATGGCAGATTTTGAAGCCAAAGAAAAAGCAAAGACGAAACCAAAAGAAGAAGCAAAAGCAGAGGTAAAACCTAAAATTGCAATTAAGCCTGAAACAAAAACAGAAACTAAACCAGCACAAAAACCTGCAGAAAAGAAAACTGAAATCAAACCTAAAGAGATTTCCTCTCACAAAACAGAACACAAGAAGACCCAGGAAGACAAATTCGGAGCATAAATGAATCTTGCAAACCAGAAAGTGTTAGCAGCCAAGGCAGCAGGCGTCGGTCTAGGCAGGGTTATGCTGGTTCCAGAAAGATTGGCAGAAATAAAAGATGCCATAACAAAGACAGACATACGCGCGCTGATTAAAAGCGGTGCAATCAAGATTTCCGCTGCGAAAACACCATCAAGAGGCAGGGCAAAGATAAGGCACGCACAGAAATTAAGAGGCAGGCGCAGGGGCCAAAGCAGGCGAAAAGGTGCAGCTGGTGCGCGAGCACAAACAAAAAGAGTTTGGATAAATAAAATCAGATTATTGCGGAGAACGCTCCAAACATTAAGGGAGCAGGACAAATTATCTACTGAGACATACCATCAAATTTACAGAAGAGCAAAAGGCGGCTTCTTCAGGGACAGGGGCCACATGCTTTTCTATCTGGAGCAAAACAAATTGATGAAATAAAATGGCAACAGGTCCTAGGTACGCAGTCAGGTTCAGGAGAAGGCGCGAAGGTAAAACAAATTATCCAAAAAGAATCGCAATGCTGAAATCAGGCGAGTCCAGGCTGATTGTTAGGCGCTCCAATAATTATATCCAGTTGCAATTTGCCAAGTATGATTCTAAAGGCGACAAAACCCTGATTATGGTTAATTCAATCATTCTTCAGAAAAAATATGGCTGGAAATACAGCTGTAAAAATACTCCTGCAGCTTATCTCACAGGTTTGCTGGCAGGCAAATTAGCAGTTAAAGCAGGAATCTCCAAGGCGATTGCAGATGTTGGCCTCAGGGCTAAAAACAAAGGCGCAAAGATTTTTGCGGCAATCAAGGGGGCGGCAGATGCAGGCTTGAAGATAAATGTCAATCCGAAAATATTGCCTGCAGAAGATCGGATTTCAGGAAAGCACATCGCAGCACACTTAAAAAATAACATTACTGCAGATTTCGAGGCTGTAAAAGCCAGGATACTTACAAATTAAAATGGCACAACAAAAAAAATTATATGCAAAAAAAGAAGCTGAAGCAAAGGCAGCCACGCCTATCGCACCTCCTGCAGCAAAAGCTGCAGAAGCTGAAGAAGTCAAAGAAGTCAAGGCAGAACGTCCTAAATTCAAATTCAAGACAGAGCTTGGAAAAAAGGTTGCGGCTGGAGAAATTACATCAATAAAAGAAATATTTGATGCCGGGCTCAAGATTAGGGAGTCGACAATAGTCGATGCGCTTATTCCTGATTTGTATTCTGATTTTGTAATGATAGGCCAAGCTCATGGAAAATTCGGCGGTGGCAAGCGCCGTTTGATAAAACAGACACAAAAGAAAACTGCCGAAGGAAATAAACCGACATTTTCAGCACTGGCAATAGTTGGAAACATGAATGGCTATGTCGGCATTGGCGTCGGCAAGGCAAAAGAATCCATTCCTGCAAGGGAAGAGGCTATCAGGAATGCAAAATTAAACTTAATAGAAGTTGTGCGCGGCTGCGGCTCCTGGAAATGCGGTTGTGGCACTCCGCATTCGCTGCCTGCAACAGTTGAATCAAAGTCAGGGTCCGTCATAGTAAAGCTGATGCCTGCTCCTAAAGGAACCGGCCTTGTATGCGAAACTGAAGCCCAAAAACTGCTCAGGGCTGCAGGCTACACAGACATCTGGACAAAGAGCTGGGGTCAGACACGACACAAAGGCAACTTCATTTATGCAGTTTTTGACGCTCTCAAGAAATCATCTTCACTGCGCACAAAAAATTACAAGGTATATCGGGGCGCAGTCTAAAATAATGCACTCAGAGCATCACGCTCCGAGTAAAAAACACAAAAACAACAATGGAACAAAAAACAAAACAGCGCATTGCTGTCATCAGGGTCCGAGGAGAAGTCGGCCTTAGCTCGGACATCAGGCTGACTATGAAATTATTGCGGCTGTATAGAAAAAACTATTGTGTTGTTGTTCCAAATACTCCTTCTTATTCTTCAATGATTTTCAAAATCAAAGATTTTACTACTTTTGGCGAGCTCTCTGCCGAAACATTTTCAAAATTGCTTAAAGTCAGGGGAAGACTGGCAGGAAACAAGCCGCTGACTGAAGAATATGTCAAGGACAAGATAAAGTCTGTTGATCTGCACACATTTGCCAATGATGTTATGGCTTTCAAAAGGGAATTGAAGGAAATTCCAGGATTAAAATTATTTTTCAGACTAAAGCCCCCAACAGGCGGGTTTGAAAGGGCAGGAATCCGGCATGGTTATGCTGAAGGCGGAGCTTTGGGATACCGGGGAAAAGATATCAACAGATTAATCGAGAGGATGCTATAAAATGGTAGTTCGCAAGAAAAAGAAATCCAGAAAGCTGCGCGGAAGCACCTCGCACGGATGGGGCTTCAGCAAGAGACATAGAGGCAAGGGGAGCAGGGGCGGACACGGTCATGCTGGAGTCGGCAAAAGAGGAGCACAAAAGGAAACGTTCTACTTATCAAAAGGCATAGAGCCAATTGGCAAAGTCGGCATTTCTGTAAAACCCCGTGTTGTCAAAGTTCCAGTCAAAATAATAAATCTCAGGGATTTATGCGAAAAACTGGATTTTTGGGTTGCACAAAAGAGCATTGAAAAATCTGCTGATACTTACAAAATAGATTTGCCGAAACTAGGCTATACAAAACTATTGTCTGATGGCAAGATAACAAAGAAATTGAATATTAAATGCAAGAGCTGCAGTGCAAAGGCAAAGCAAAAAGTTGAGGCTGCAGGCGGATCAATTAGCATGGTACAAAGTTAATATGGTAGACTGGGATAAACTAGCGCAATGGTTTCCAGAAGTGCGAAGGCCCGAAGTAGAAAGACTTGCCTTTAACAAAAAACTGCTCTGGACTGGTTTGATATTAATTACATTCTTTATTCTGTCTTATGTTCCTCTTGTTGGGCTGGGCCAGAATGCCCTGCAGCAATTTGAGTACCTTTCTATCATTCTTGGAGCTAGTTTTGGCTCTATTATTTCTCTTGGTATTGGGCCAATTGTTACCGCTTCTATCGTATTACAATTGCTTGTAGGCTCGGGAATCTTGGGAATAGATTTGACGCAGAAAGAAGGCAAGGCAAAATTCCAGGCGATGCAGAAAGTTGCAGTAATCTTCTTCGTACTCTTCGAAGCTGCAGTCTATGTTCTGATGGGCGGCCTTGCACCAGACCCTTCGCTAGCTGGCACCACAACATATTTGCTGCTTAAAGTTGCGCTGATAGCGCAATTATTCATCGGCGGCTATCTTATCGTTTTGATGGATGAGGTTTGTTCGAAATGGGGCTTCGGTTCAGGCGTTGGATTATTTATCGCAGCAGGTGTTGCAGGCCAGATTTTTGTGCGCGCACTCAATCCGCTGCCGTCTCCAACAAATCCAGATGTGCCGGCAGGCGCAATTCCCTATCTGTTCAAAGCTCTCGCTACAGGCGATTCTACCGGTGCAGTGTTGGCAATTTCGGGAATTGCTGTAACTATTTTAATTTTCGTAATTTCTGTTTATGTTCAGGCAATGAAAGTCGAGATACCACTTTCTTTTGGCCGTGTTAGAGGCTTTGGAATGCGCTGGCCTCTGCGTTTTGTATACACATCAAATATTCCAGTTATCTTAATCGCAGCATTGATGGCAAACATACAGCTATGGGCGCGCCTGCTTCAGAACTTAGGACATCCCATACTAGGTACGTTCTCTGGCAATGTGCCTAGCACAGGTTTCATAAAATGGCTGCACTCGCCAGATGTAGTTTCATCCTTGATTACAGGGTCGGCAAATTGGACTATGCTCGGCCAGGCGCTGTCTTACATCACATTTATGATACTTGGCTCAATCCTTTTTGCAATTTTATGGGTAAAGACTGCAAACATGGATGCAGCTTCGCAGGCAAAGCAAATTATTTCGTCAGGATTGCAGATTCCAGGCTTCCGCCGGGATCCAAGAGTGCTGGAATCAATTTTGAACAGGTATATTCCAGGCTTGACTGTTATGGGTGCTGCGGCAGTTGGCATACTGGCAGCCCTTGCAGACTTAGGTGGTGCGCTTAGCAGAGGAACAGGAATCCTGCTTACTGTCATGATAATGTACAGGATGTATGAAGACATTGCAAAACAGCATGCATTTGATATGCATCCTGCACTAAGAAAAATAATGGTTCCGGAGTGATAATGATGGCAATAATCGAAATACTACAGCAAAACGCTTTGTTGTCGATAATAGGCATATCTGCAGCCCTTGCTTTTGGCAGCACGCTTGTGTACAAATATGCCACAGACCAGGGCCTGATGAAAAGCCTTAGGGAAGAAATAAAGAGATTACAGAATGAGATGAAACTGCATAAAACTGAACCGCAGAAACTTGCGGAGATTCAGAGCAAATTGATGCCTTTGAACATGAGGATGATGTCCCAGAGCATGAAGCCAATGCTGCTGACAATAGTTCCATTCATCATAATATTTGCGCTTTTGGGAAAAGTGTACAATAATATGATTGTAATACCACTGTTTTTTTGGGCAGGACATCTGAAGTGGGTTGGAACTTACATAATATTTTCAGTTATACTGACTACGGTATTCAGAAAGGCTTTAAAGGTAGCTTAATTCAGCACTGCAGCACAAAACACACAATGCAAAGCATTGTGGAAGTGAAAATTCAGGGGAAATATAGATGGTTCACGTAAAACACAGGATAAGAGGCGCGCCGAAAATAGAAATGAAAGGTGCTCCTAGATACAGGTCTAGGGTTTCTTTGATACGTGCGCAGAGGAAAACCCCTGGCGGAAAGACTGTGACGCATTACAAAAAGCAAAAACCAGGTTTTGCAATCTGTGCCATCTGCAAAAAGCCATTACACGGCCTTCCTCGTGTAATTCCAGTAAAAGTCAAGAGCCTTACAAGAACAGACTTGACAATTCAAAGGCCATTTGGCGCAAATCTTTGCAGCAGCTGCAGCAGGGATGTGCTGACGTGGCGTGCCCATGTAAAACACAAGCTCTGCAGAGCTGATGAAATTCCAATATCACTTAAAGAATTTGTAAAAACAGGAGCATAAAATGCCCCAAAAATGTTTAAACGACATTTTTGTGTATCTCACTCACAGGAGTTCGTGAAATGACAGCAATTGAAGTCGGAAGATTATGTGTGAAGATTGCAGGCAGGGATGCAGGCAAGGAATGCTTAATTGTAGATGTAACCGACAAAAATTTCGTTTTGATAGACGGAAACACAAGGCGAAGAAAATGCAATATCGATCATCTTGAGTTATTGCCACATAAAGCAGACATCAAGAAATCTGCTTCACATGAGGAAGTTCTCGCAGCATTGAAAACATTAGGGATAAAGCCAGAAGCAAAATCTCCTGCTAAGCCTAAGAAGGAAAAACCAACAGGGATTCCAAAAGTCGAAGGCAAGAAGGAAACAAAAGCCAAAGCCGAGAAACCAAAGAAAGCTAAGGCTTAAAACACTGGTTTCTTTTCTTATTTTTATGAACAAACTGCCATTTGAACTTGTAAAGAAGGAATTAATCTATCGGGAAAAGGTCAGGCTAGGCAAGCCTGTCAAAAGATCCGCTGATGAATTGCTGAATTTTGGCATAATTAATCTTGATAAGCCAAGAGGGCCAAAGTCAATTCACTGCGGAAACAAGATTCGCAGCTTATTAGAGCAGCCTAAAGTTGGCCATGCAGGCACTCTTGATCCGCTTGTGACTGGAGTTTTGCCTATTGGCGTTGGAAAAGGCGTGAAAGTGCTTCCTATAATTTCTAAGGCCGGAAAAGTCTATGAGGGGATTATGCACATTCACGGCGATGTTTCTAAGGAACAGCTTGAAGACGCATTTGCTAAATTTACAGGAAAGATAGAACAATTACCCCCAAGGATTTCTGCAGTTGCAAGAAAACTTAGAACACGGGAAATTTACTGGCTGACTCTAAAGAGTTTTTCTGATAGTAATGCAGAATTTGAAGTTGGCTGCGAGGCTGGCACATACATTAGGAAACTTTGCCACGACATGGGGGAATATTTGAAAGTTGGTGGGCATATGGCACAATTGCGCCGAATTCAGGCAGGCCCTTTCAAAATCGATGATTCAGTGACTTTAGAAGAAGTCAGGGAAAATTATAGAAAATATCTGAAGACAAGAAAAGATATTTACATCAGAAACATAATTCTTCCTCCAGAATCAGCAGTTGAGCATCTGCCTTTTGTTTATATCGATTCTGGCGTATTGCCTAGAATAAAGAACGGTTCGCCTGTATTTGCGCCTGGTGTTTTGGCTTACACTTCAGATTTGCAAAAAGATTCTGTTACTGCTATTTTTGATGCCAACAAAAATCTTGTTGCAATCGGAATCTCCCAATTAGATTCGAAGGAAATGGAAAAAGCGCAGAAAGGCATGGCAATCAAGACTGATGTTGTGCTGATATAAAAGCTTAAGAAACTAATTGCTTTTGCAAGAAAGAAATATGAACACTTACCGGGAAAGAACCCAAGTTTATCGAAGGCCAAGAAGAATCTTGCCGTGCGGGCCGCAGCCGCAAAATTGGCAGACAAACATCCAAAAAATTGCAGACCTTAAAGATTTGGGATTTTTGCTAGCTGACGGTTGCAAGGCAGAAGCATTTCACATAGGAGGCCCGGCAAAATTCCCTTTAGTATACATTGAACTCGAAGGCGTGCCAGGTTTTTTGCATTTTGCTTACGCAGGGGGCACCCCAGATGAGACAGATATGAGAAAAAATAGTGTGATTGCAACTGCCTTTGCCAGATATTACCAAGGTCTGCCGTTAAGGAACATAAAGCCAGAATATCGGGAAGAAATAATGAGACAAGTACTTGAAAGCTCAGGCTACCAGATTTTCAAGCATAAGTGTGAAAGAAAGCTAAAATTCCGCGGTATGCACAGCGATTGATTTTTATTTAGAGTTTTGACCTTATTTAGATGGAAGAAGAACATTATTACATAGAAGAGCCAAAATCAAAATATATTGAACACATAATCAGGGCAAGAATCAAGAACTTTGATTTGATTTTCAAGTCTGCTTCCGGCATTTTTTCCGCAACAGAAATTGATAAGGCATCAAAATTGCTGATAGAAAAAGCTGAAATCCCGACACACAGCAGGATTTTGGATTTGGGCTGCGGTTATGGCATGATAGGGATTGTTGCAGCCAAAAGCTGTCCTACTTGCTATGTAATATTAACAGACATTAACAAGAGGGCTGTAAAGCTGGCAAAAGAAAACATCTTGCTTAACAGGGTTGGAAATGCAGAAGCCCGCCAGGGAGATATTTATGAATCAGTGCAGGATGGAAAATTTGATGTCATTTTGCTGAATCCGCCGATGGCTGCAGGCAGGGATATTGTTTTGAGAATGATAAAACAAGCTCCAAATTATTTAAACAATTATGGAAGCCTGCAAATAGTAGCTAACAAGAACAAGGGCGGAAAAGTTCTGTTTGATGAAATGAAGAAACTATTCAAAGAAGTCAAAGTTCTTGCAAAATCAGGCGGATTTTGGGTTGTTAAAGGTGTAAAATGATATCTAAGGAATTATTGGACATAATCTGCTGCCCTGTTGACAAATCTGAATTAATTTATGATGAAAAGAAACAGACTCTGACTTGCAAGAAGTGCAAGTTTGTTTATCCGATTAAAGATGAAATACCAATATTGCTGCCGCCTGAGATGCAATAAAAATAAAAGAAAAAAATTTACTTTTTCTTTCGACCGCTGATGAAGTAATATACTACTACGCCTATTACGCCTAATATCAGACAAATTAGCACCCAGATGATTTTCCATCCAGTGTCTTTACCTTTCTGATTGGCTATGTCTATCAGCGCCCAGATAAAGGCTATTATGCTCACTATTATTACCAGCAGAGCAAAAGCCCCTAATCCTACTAACATACCTAATACCATAAACAAATGTTTTAAAAGTGGTATATAAACCTAACTTTGCCGAGGTCGCATAACTTGGTCCTCAGTAAAGCGAAGCTTTGACTTTGCTTGCTTTGCAGGAGATTGCGACAGCCTGGAATTTCCAAGTAAGCTGTTTCCCGCAAGGGTGTATGGGTTCAAATCCCATCCTCGGCGCTTTTAGTATTCTTAGACAACTCAAATAAGAGCAAACCCCATATTGTTAGCCCAAGAAAATGGGCGGCGGTGCAAAGATTGCAGATGGCATGAAGCTTTGCCAATTCAAGGTAAACTAAATAACCAACAAAAAGCAAGCTGATTGTTGATAATACAAAAAGAGGCTTTATTATTTTTATATCATTTGTTACGAATCCATATGTTGCAAGCGCGAGCAAAATGGCAAAACCTGCCAGGCCAATCAAGCCAATCGGAATGCCGAATAATACTGCATAAGAGGATTCTAATACAGTGTCGCAAAAGCTTGAGCAAATGCCTGTTGGAGAATAATATGACCAAAGAAGAAATGCAGCTATTGCTATTCCTGCAACGGCTAATGACAGAATAGCTAGCAATGATTTTCGCATTTTAGCATTATGAAAAGCGATATGTTTAAAAAGCCATCTCGGAAGCTGAATTTTGATGCAGATTACTGCAGTGTTTCCGCTTTAGGCGGTTGCTGTAAAACAGCACAAAACTGTATACATTCTGCTCGTTTAACAAAATGGCTGAAGAAGTCAAACAAGAAGCAAAACCTGGACGGGAATTCCGCACACTGTTAAGAATCTTCGACAAAGATGTAAATGGAGAAGAATCCATCTTCATCGCATTAACAAGAGTCAAGGGCGTTGATTTCATGCTTTCAAATGCAATTTGTTCCGTATTAAATCTGCCAAAATTTGAAAAGGTAGGCAATCTGACCGAAGCAGACATAGAAAAAATCGAAGACTGCATGCAAAATCCAGGCAAATATGGGATTCCAGTCTGGCTGATGAACAGAAGGAAGGATCCTGAAACTGGAGCAGACAGGCATTTGGTATCTGCAACTTCAACCCTTCAGCAAAATCTCGATATTCGCGGTTTGAAAAAAGTGAGGGCTTACAAAGGCTGGCGGCACAGCCGCGGCCTGAAAGTCCGCGGGCAGAGGCAAAGAAGGACAAAGAAAGGTGCTTTGCTTGGTGTTATGAAGAAAAAAGAGATGCCAAAGGCGGCAGCTCCTGCAAAGAAGGAAGAGGGTAAGAAGTAACTATGTGGCGGCAAAAGAAAAAATTCACAGGTCCCAAGCATCCGTGGAAGAAGGATAGGATAGAAGAGGAACACGGACTTGCAAAGGAATATGGCATTCGGAGAATGCACGAGCTCTGGAAAGCCAGGGCTGTTTTGAGAAATTGGCAGCGCCTTGCAAAAGAAATAGCTACTTTTACAGGCGAAAAAAGGGAATCTGCACAAAATATTCTTCTGAAAAAAATACAAAAATACGAAATACTGTCCGAAGATGCTGATTTAGATGATGTTCTTTCACTGACGTTGAAAAATATTCTTGACAGAAGGCTTGAATCAGTTATACATAAAAAAGGCATGACATTAACGCCTAAACAAGCAAGGCAGTTTATCGTGCACGGCAAGGTCCTGGTTAATGGCAAGAAGCTGAACTCGCCATCATACTTGGTGCAAGCTGGCGATGAAATAAGTTTCAAGTCAGGTTTTGTGCCAAAATTAAGGCCTGTTGAAGTTTCTAAAGGAGCAAAAGCAGAGGCGCCTGAAATAAGTGCAGGAGCAGAAAATGGCTGACCGCGTTGGCATAGTGCACATTTATGCAACTTACAACAACACAATAATTCATATTACAGATATTACAGGAACTGAAACAATTGCCCTGGCATCAGGCGGGCAAGTCGTAAAGGCTGATAGATTGGAAGGAAGCCCGACAGCTGCCTTGCAGGCTGCAAAGAAAGCAGCTGTTGCTGCTTTGGAACAAGGCGTAAAGAAAATTTACATCAAAGTCCGCTCGAAAGGTGGCCAGAACGGGACAAGATTCCCAGGGCCAGGAGCGCAGCCGGCAATCAGGACACTGACTAGATCTGGTTTGCAGATTATCGGAATAGAAGATGTTACCCCGATACCGCACGGTGGCTGCAGAAAGAAGGGCGGTAAAAGGGGAAGGAGAGTGTAAAATGAAAGTCGAAATAATAAAACAGGCTGAAAACGAGGTTATGTTTACTGTTGAGGGCATAGGGCCGGCACTTGCAAACGCAATCAGGCGAGCTGCGATGTTTGAAGTTCCAACTCTTGCAATCGAGGATGTTTACTTCAACAAAAACTCCTCTGTGTTGTATGACGAGATTGTTTCGCACAGACTAGGCTTGATTCCATTGAAAACAGACCTGAAATCTTATAATCTTCCAGCAGACTGCAGCTGCAAGGGCAAGCTGTGCGCCAAATGTTCTGTCAAGGGCACGCTAATAGCAAAAGGTCCTGTAACTGTTTATGCAGAAGATTTGAAATTCAAAGACCCTTCTGTTAAGGCGATTTATTCAAAAATTCCGATTGTAAAACTTCTGGAAGGCCAGGAGCTGGAATTGGAATTTGCAGCAGTTCTTGGGCAGGGGAAAGAACACACAAAATGGAGTCCTTGTCATTTATATTACAGGGGCTGGCCGGAATTTGATGCAAAAGATGCAGACTTGGACAAGGCATTCGCTTCAATACCTGGAGATGTAGCCAAGAAATCAGGCAAATCAATTGAAATTCTGGATTTTTTCAAATGGCAGCCGGCCTATGAGGAAATTCTGGAAAAATCCGGCGTCAAGATAACAAACAGGGAGGACAAATTCGTCTTTACTGTAGAAAGCTGGGGTCAGCTTTCTCCAAAAACAATCATGAATGAAGCACTTGATGTGCTTCAGGATAAACTGAAGACTGCTAAACTCAAGTAATCCCTTTCATCATCCTAAACATGCGGGAGTGGAGGAGCGGTCAAACTCGCTAGATTGAGGGTCGCCCGAAATGCACGGCATTTCGTGTTTGGCAATTGAAAGTCTAGTCCCTTAGTGGGTACGCAGGTTCGAATCCTGTCTCCCGCATCTTGCTAAGTGGAAAAAAGAGAGATAACAAAAACATGAAACGAACAGGACCAACAAATCCGATAATGCAGAAAACAATTGCAGAGCTGCACAAACAAAAAAGTGCAAAGCTCTGGAAATTAGTAGCAAGAGAGCTCGAGAAACCGACACGCAAACGAAGGGAAGTTAATTTATCCAGGATACAGAGATTTGCAAAAGCAAATGAAACTGTATTGGTGCCTGGAAAAGTCCTTGCAGCAGGGGAGCTTAACAAGAAAGTCAATGTTGCTGCCTGGAATTTCTCAGCCGGCGCAATGGCAAAAATAAAAACAGCAGGCGGAAAAACAATCACAATCTTGGAATTAGTTAAAACAAATCCTAAAGGCACGGGGGTGAAGCTCCTTGGCTAAAACTAAACCTAACCTTGAAGCAATTGCCAAAGAATTTGACTGGTGTGAAATAGAGGGAAAGGCAGAACCATATTGCATGACACACACTTGTGCACTTTGCCCCGCAAACAAAAATAGCGCATCTTACAATCCAAATGCGCCGCTAATTCAAGCATACAGAGAAGGACGGATGGTAGCATGATAATCATTGATGCAACAAATCTGATTTTGGGAAGGCTTGCAGCCAGAGCTGCAAAGCAGGCATTATCAGGAGAAGAAATTGTCATAGTGAACTGTGAAAATGCAATCATTTCCGGAAAGAAGCGTATTATTTTGCAGAAATTTAAGGTTAGAGAGTACAGGACACAGCCTTTCACAGGCCCTTACAGGAAAAGAATGCCTGACCGGATTGTCAGAAGTTCGATAAGGGGCATGCTGCCTCATGGAAGATGGTCTGAAGGCTCTCGCGGCAGAGTTGCTTTTGATAAGATAAAATGCTTTATTGGAATTCCTGATGAATACAAAACAAAAAAGATTGAAACATTTGCGGATATAAACGCAGATAAGCTTAAAACACAATTTTATGTCACAGTTGGTGAAATATCCCAGCTGTTAAGGCAAATGAGCAAGTAAAATGGCAGCACCTAAAGTAGCGCATGCAGCAGGCAAAAGGAAAGAAGCTGTAGCAAGAGCTACAACCAGGCAGGGCAAAGGCATTGTCAGGATAAATAACATCCCGATTGATGCGTGGACTCCTGAGTTGGCAAAATTGAGGCTTCAGGAACCGCTGATTATTGCAGGTCCGCTGGCTGCAGAAGTAAATATTGATGTTAATGTACACGGGGGAGGCTGGAGCTCGCAGGCAGAAGCAGCAAGGCTCGCAATTGCAAAATCCCTTGTTGCATACACAGGTTCAGAACAGCTAAAGAGAATGTTTATAGCTTATGATCGCTTCTTGCTCGTTGCAGACACGAGAAGGAAAGAGCCGAGAAAGTTCGGAACGCACTCAAGAGCAAGAGCAAAGCGGCAAACTTCATATAGGTAAATGTAAAGGTGAAAAGATGATAATACCAGTAAGATGTTTCAGTTGCGGAAAGCCAATCGGCCACCTCTGGGAGCAATTTAAGGAGAGGGTGGAAAAAGGCGAGCCGAAAAAAGAAGTGCTAGACAAGCTTGGATTAAAGAGATATTGCTGCAGAGCTGTTTTCCTTGGCCACATAGATTTAATAGACGTAGTGGCCCGCTATAAGAAGGATTAAAATGCCTGTGCAATTAGACTGGAACCTGATTTCCATTATTGTGTTCTATGGCCTAATTGCCCTGTTCTTTTTTATTAAAAGGAAAAAGGTAACAGTGCAGAGCAAGATTCTGCTTTTATACAGGACAAAAAGGTTCAACAACTTGCTGAAAAAAATAGGCACGTCGTATCCTAGATTCTGGAAATGGTTTGGCTATGCAGGAATTCCTGTTGGTTTTACCGCGATGATTTTGATTTTCGGCTATCTTCTTTACAGCTTGTTTAAGATGTTTATAGTGCCGCAGGCAGCGCCAACATTATCATTGGTGATACCTGGCGTAAAAATTCCAGGAGCTTCAATTTTTGTTCCATTCTGGTATGGCATAATATCACTTTTCATCGTTATTTTAGTGCACGAAGGCAGCCATGGCGTTGTTGCAACAGCGTTTAAGCAAAAAATCCACAATGCTGGCGTCGGTATTCTTGCATTTTTGCCGCTGGCTTTTGTAGAGCCAGATGAAAAACAATTAGTCAAGCAGCCAGCCAAGACGCAGCTTGCAATCTTCTCGGCAGGAGCAATGGCTAATTTCGTTACTGCAGCAATTGTAATTTTACTCGCATCATTCCTAATAGCGCCTGTTGTCGGGCAAACAATTATGCCAAATGGTGCTTATTTAGAATCAATAACGCCCGGCATGCCTGCAGACCTTGCAGGATTGCAGCATGGCCAGATAATTAAATCTGTGGACGGCCAGGATGTTGTTACTGTTGCTAACTTTACTGATTACATGAAAAATGTAAAGCCGGGGCAGACTATCACAATAAATGCAGATAGCGCAAGCTACAAAATTAAAACAATAGAGAACCCGCAAAATGCCAGCCTTGCATACATGGGAATTCAATTTATGCAAAATGTAATAGCTAAACCTGGGTTAATGCCTAAAATTGCGCTGTGGTTTTACAATCCATTTGCAAAAAGTTTTGCGGACAGCGGCTTGCTATTATGGCTTTTCACATTGAACGTAGGCATAGGCATGATCAATCTTTTACCCCTTGGCCCCATAGACGGTGGCAGGATGGCGAGCCTGGCTTTAAACAAGAGCATGAAAAACAAGGAAAGAGCTAAAAAGCTCTTCGGCATAATCTCGGCACTTTCGCTGATACTGCTGGTAGCAAATCTCATAGTTCCGTATATCATAAAGGCACTGTAAAAAAATGGCTGTACAATTAAGATAAATGTTGCAGGAGCTTGGTATTGAGCTCGATGAATCTACCCTAAAAATTTTAGTGATTCTGGAAAAGAAGAAAGACGTCCCTGAAGAATTTATTGCTAAAAAATTAAAGCTGACTATAAATCAGGCGAGAAATATTCTTTACAAGCTTGCTGATGAAGGGCTTGTGAGCTTTATAAGAAAGAAAGATACGAAGAAGGGCGGGTGGTATACATATTACTGGACGCTTAATCTGGGCAAGAGCTTGTTTAAGTTCAAGGAAAGATTAGAACATGAGATTGAAAATCTGAAGAATCAGATTGCA
>CAYGXR010000051.1:0-4537 GCA_964354095.1 Candidatus Woesearchaeota archaeon | reverse complement strand
AAAATGCACCATTCTGAACGCGGCGCAATACTTGCCAAAACAAAAGAATTCCTGGCAAACGAAGTCAAAGAAACAGAAGCGGCAAAGTTATTCGACCCCAACATAATTGATAAGATAACTACTGACTTGAGAAAAGTTCTGGGCGAGATTTACACTGTTGATAAAATCCTTTTGACAAGACTTTCTGTTGCCGGCTAGGGAATCTCTTAATGTCCAGAAAGCATCTTCTAAAAAGCCTTAAAAATGCTACTATTTACTCCGGTATACAAATGAAATCCGCAACAACTTTCACAATAACGAACTTATTAGGCAAGCCAGTAGCTGATGTAGAGCTATCCTTGAATAAAATTGATGATTATTATTACACTTCTAAAGCTGATTTAGTCAGTAAAACTAATCAGGAAGGCATGGCAAAATTCAAATCTCTTTCAACTGGTGCGTATGTTCTTAGAGTTCTTTCGTCAAGAATAGACTATGAAAAGATAATCGCCATAAATTCAGATAAAATCAAGATACGCCTACCTATTCTAATAGGCTTATTGAAAACCAGAAAAGAAGTCAGCAAATATGCAGTAAAGCAAATTTTTGAGCAAGCCAGAACTGACTACATGTTTTGTTTCAAGTGCAAAAGAAACTATCACGGATTAGTAGATAGCCATAAGTGCAAATATTGTAAACGAGTATTTTGCGAAGACCATACCATACCCGAGAAACACGACTGTCAGGGTTCGCCAGACTCAAGACATATTCCTTCAAGCTTTAGAGAAGGCTTTTCAAGAAAAACTGGAACAAGAGTTTTAGGGAAGTAAAGTTTAAATTAAGCAAATTGTATGGTTAGATATGGAACCTAAGCCTGTCCCTCAAGTTGTTCAAAAGAAAAGTGCTTGGGCTTGGCTTGGAATTATTGCTTGGCTAATCTTTATGGTATGGCTAATATTCCCTGAAGTTTTTATATCAGAAGAAACGATATGTAATAGAGCTACGTTGGAAGCAAAAAATAACTTTCAATATGAGCTTGATAATTGGATATACTCTCAACCAAATTTAAATTTTAAACAAAATGAACAAATTACATCATATGACATTACATCTGAAGATTGCCAAGTATATGATAAAACAGATGATGTTGAAGTTACACTTGATATTACGATAACCAGTTCATTAAATCGCCACGCATATGTTGAAGGCGTGTATACGATTTCTGATTGTGATATAGATGTATGTTCAGTTAATTATGCTGATTTCAATAAGATATAATTTTTAACAAAAATAAATCGCTCTCATAGGTATGGTCTAAGGTCTAAACTCAATAAGGTTTAAATTAGGCAAATTGCATGATTAAGTATGACAAACAACCCTTTCGCAAATATAAGTTTTGGTTCTAAAAGACAAAGAAAGCCGATTAGGAAGGGACTAAGAGACAAGGTATGGACGAACTATATGGGCAAGAGATTTCAGGGTTTGTGTTACTGTTGCAAAATAGAGCCGATTACAGTAAATAATTTTGAAGTCGGGCATAACAAGTCAGTTTATTCAGGTGGCTCAAACAACATCAATAACCTCAGACCTATCTGCAGAAGTTGCAATAGAGAAATGGGAACGCGCTCTATTGAATGGTGGAAGAAAAAATACTATTCCAAGAAAAAGGCTAAACCCAAGAAAGCAAGAAGACGAAAATCAAGAATAGCCTTTGGAACTCTGATTTTCAAACCGCAAAATCCTTTTAGCTAATTTGAAAATAAATCGCTCTAAGTAGTATAGTCTAATCGCCAAGCCATCATACGCTTATGTGATGTGCTTGAATATCTCTATAACTACACAAATTCCTATAGCAAATACGCCCAGCTCTATCAGCATATTATATTTTGGATAGAAAAACTATTAAGTCTTCCGAAATAAATTGCGAAATAGGATTTAATACTTAGCGTAGCCGTATAACTTCCAAATTCTTAGGAGTTAGTGTTTCAAGCCTGAAATTCTTGTGGAATGTGCTGGCAATGTTTAATGCACGCGAGGCTTCGCCATGCACAACAATTATTTTTTTCGGCCTTGGCTTGATTTTGTTTACGTATTCTATAAGTTCATTCTTGTCAGCATGCCCTGAAAAGCCTTCTATGGCATGCCTGTCCAGTTTTAGTTTTACGACTTCATCATCAAATTTAAGTTCTGTATCACCACGCTGCACATAATAACCTGGTGAGCCTTCCGCCTGATAGTTTACAAAGACAATGCTGTTCTTTGCATTATCGCCTAATTTTTTCAAATATTCCACAGAAGGGCCTCCTGTCAGCATGCCTGATGTGGCGAGAATGACGCAAGGCGGGCCCTCAATTATTTGCTGCCTCTCCTTTCCAGAGCCAACACGCTTGAACATTGGGTTCAAAAGCGGATTCTGGTCTTCATAGAAAACTTTTTCACGCACTTCTTCATTCAAGAATCTTGGATATGTCGCATGAACTGCAGTGACATCCCAAATCATGCCGTCAACATAAACAGGGAAGTCAATTTTTTTCTCCCTGGTGAATTTTTCCAGCAGCAACATAATCTCCTGCGAGCGGCCGACACCCAATGTTGGAACAAGGACCTTGCCTTTTCTGCCTATTGTTTCCTTAATTATATCTAAAAATTTGGACTCGCACTCTTCTCTTGTAGGCATGACAGAGTCTGCCGCGCCATAAGTGCTTTCTATCATAAGTGTTTCAACCCTTGGGAAAACAGATTGCGCAGGATTTAACAGCATTGATTTTTCAACTTTCAAGTCGCCTGTGTAGAGGAAATTATGCCAACCTTCCCCGATATGCAAATGCACTAAAGCAGAGCCTATTGTATGCCCTGCATTATACAATGTAAGGCGGACGTCAGGCGTTATGTCTGTTACCTCGCCAAACTCCAAAGATATTGTGTGCTTGACTGCTTCCTTGACATCACCGCTGTTGTAAAGAGGCTTGCCTGAATGCGACAATTCAACATAATCAAGGCAAAGAAGGGCAATAACATCTCTGGTTGGCTCTGTACAATAAACAGGGCCCCGGTATCCCATCTTAAACAAATAAGGCAGGAAGCCGCAATGGTCTAAATGTGAGTGTGATATAACAACTGCATCAAGCTCGTCAATGTGAAATTCAGGAACATTAAGGTAAGGATAAGCATACCTGCCTGATGCCGCAACATTCAAGCCACAATCAATAAGGATTCTGGATTCCGGAGTTTGCAGCAGGAAGCAAGATCTGCCGACTTCGCGGCCAGCGCCTAATATTGAAATGCGTGCCCACATGTCATCAACAGTTGCCTTCTTGATTTCGTAGATTCTTTGCCCTACTTTATGCAGGAATTTTCTCCTGTAATCAGATTCTGTAAAAAGTACATTCCTGATGTTTGTCGTGATTTTGGACGGCAGCAAGGATTCGCGGCGGACTTCAGCAACCCAGAAAGTTTCTTCTTTTATTCTCCTTAATAATTCACCATCGCGGCCTATTGCAAGGCCTGGCCTCTTTGCTTCTATGATTATAGTGGAAAGCGCAGATTCAAACAATATCTGTGTGATATCCGCTTCTTTTGGAATAGTATCTCTGATGAATTTTTCAGTTTTCTCTTCGTCTTTTCGTATAGCGTCATCAGCGCGAAGCTCAATCCTCTTCTTGAATTCTGAAACCAGTTGCCTGATGATATCTCCGCCGTGAAGGAAGAAAGTCTTGTTTTTTGTATAAAGAACAATATTTGCGCCTTCATAATTCGAGCTGGTTATGCCTGCATCCTTTGGCAGTTTACTTAGAAGTTCGTCTAGTACGGTCATTTTACGAATGTGATTTTAGATGTTTTCTATAAACTAATGATTCACTTCTTTGATTTGAGCACAGTCTCTACAGGTATTTTATCTAATTTCCTGTAACCTTTTCTGTTGATAACTACAACATCAATTGCTTCGCCAGAGCCCATGTCTCTCTTAATTGCAGAGTAAATTGCTCTGATAGCCAGCTGTATGCCTTCCTCTTCAGACATGCCTTCTTTGTAGGAATCTTCAAAAACTCCGAAGACCATCGGGCTTCCTGAGCCTGTTGTGTAAAATTTTGTTTCTTTGATGCTGCTTCCTAATGGATCTAATGTGTAAATTGCAAAGTTATCCTTGTCATCAATTCCCGCAATAATCAGTTGCACTAAATAGGGCATCCAGCTTTTTCCCTGGGAAAAGAGAATATTCTGCATCAAGTTTGATGCGACATCTAAGCTTGGCTCTACATTGGAGTTTAACCTGTACAAGTCAATCTCAGCTTTCAGCAATTTGGCAAGCATCTGGCCATCACCAGCACTTCCGGCAATAGTCATTGCAATCCGCTCTGAAATCTTGAAAACTTTGTCGCAGGACTTGTTTGCAATCAGGTAGCCCATGCTTGCCCGGTTGTCTGCCGCAATAATTACAGCATCCTTGCAAACAACGCTTACAGTTGTTGTTCCGTGTTTAGATTTCACTGGCATTAAAATCACCGAATATGATTTGTGATGTGAAACACATTTTTAAAGGTTTTGTTTGGAAGCTGAT
>CAYGXR010000050.1:0-6169 GCA_964354095.1 Candidatus Woesearchaeota archaeon | reverse complement strand
GACAAAACTGTAACATACCCAACACAAACAAATGCAACAGGTTATGAAACCAATGCAGGAGATTCTGACTTGACATACACTTTATACAGGGATGTCAGCACTATTGGGAGCGGCTCTTCTGTTTCAGATGTCGCAACTTTGGGAGTTGGGGCTTATGTTTATGTTTACAACACAAGCGGCGGTGCCAATTACACCGCCAGCACAATCAGCAGAACATTGAATGTAGGCAAACAAGCAACTGCTGTTGATCTGTTTCTGAATGGCGCGCAGGATAACCTGACTGTAAATTATGGTACTTTGACAAATGTTACCGCAGTAGGGTATAATGGCACTGTAATTTTGTATAGGAATGGTACTAATGTTACGAATCCTGAGATAGCAACCCTGGCAGTAGGTTATTACAATTACACAGCAGCTATTCCAGACGATGCTAACAGGACTGGAAGCAGCAAAACTTTCTTCTTGGCTGTAAATAAGGCAGCAGGCAACATCACGTTATTGCTGAACGGCACAGATGGAGACTTTAATGTCAATCGAAGCCAAGCCGTAAACATAACTGGAATCCGAAATGCTGGCGATGGCAACCTGCAGCTGTATGATAATGGTGTTTTGATTAATAGTGGTGCTCCTGTTGTTACAAATATCACCAATTACTCAACTTTGGGAGCGAGGAACATCACGCTTTTCCTGAATGAAACGCAGAATTGTACTGCTGCAACATCAACGCATTATGTAGATGTGTATGGCATTTTGTATGCGTACGTGACCGCGCCAACAGGAACGCCAAAATACTATGAGGGGCAGAACATAACATTCAAGGGCTATGTCTACGATGATTTAGGAAGCCCAGCAACAGGCGCAAATATGAAATTTGAGCCGATAAACGGGACTTATACATATGTTTGTAGCGATGTTGAAGAAGGAAGCGGATTCTATAATTGCACTCACGATACAACAGGAATGGCTTCGCCGAAAACATATGATGTAAGGACAAATGCTACTAAAGCATACTATCATACAGTCACATATACAAACAGCAGTATGTTCGTCCTGGAAATGGGACAGAAGGCAAATCTGATATTGCACAAGATACCAAGCGTTCAAGCAATAAATTCAACACACATCATATATAATGTTACATTATATCTTGCAAACGGCAGGGGGACTTCAGATAATACAACACTAAAGGATCCTGATGCAAATCAAACCTGGAATGAAGGTTCCATTTATGGCGCGCAGGAAATCATAGAGAGCTATTTGCTCACATATGCACGGGGCTCTGTTGATAATACCCTAACATTGCAAAAAGCGAACGTTACCGGCTACGATCCGTTCTATAATACAAGCTTATTTGCAGAATCAAACCAGCCAACAATAGTAATACCACAAAACATAACTGGGGCACAGCTGATTTTGATTAAAAATGTAGCATTTGTCAACCAGACAACAACCAACATAACTTATCTGATTACGGATCAGATTGTAAATGCTGGCGGCGAGGATTTGACTGGAATATCTGTTGTAGATTCAGACATTAGCCTGACAACCTTTGTAAATCTGACAAGAGGTTCATCTGCAACATATAATGCAACAAAGTTAATTGCAAAAGCTGCGCAGAGTTACACGTATAACTTTACACAGGCTACGGCTTCTGTAAATGCAGTGTTTTATTATTCGAATCAGCCAACAGTACAGATACCTGGCTATGGCGGCCCGTATGATGTGATTATAGACAGCTTGCCCGCCTCTGTTACTGCTGGCAGCACAATTACCGGAGTTGTTAAGGCAATTAACATGAATTCAGAAATATCTGAAGACCGAACACTAACAACCTGGATTGAAGACCAGTTTGGCAATATTACTGCTTTGGATGTACGCACCATCTTTATCGGAAGAAACCAGTCAGCCACTGCTACTGTTACATTGACAGCACCTTCAACACCAGGCACATATCACTTTGTTGCAGAGCTGGCCTGGCCGACTGCAACAGCAAATGCAAGCAAGGCATTTGATGTCATATCCGCAGTGCCGCCAATACCGCCGGCGCCAGCTCCTGGGCCGGCTGTTGCCCCGCCTGTTAATATCACATTGCCCCCAGGGGTGCCGCAGGACATAATTGATAGCTTGATTGAGCTGAGAAACATACACAAGGAATTGGCTGTAAAGACTGCAGATCTCAATAACATCATCAAGGCAGCAGAAGACGCAGCTGCGAGAAGAAATTACGATTTAGCCAGAAATCTGATAAATAGCGCATACGGCATAGTTGCTGAAATCCAGCTGGAGATATGCGGCAAGACAAACATTACGCTGCCGAAGTTTGGGATTACTCTGCCGACTGTCCAGTTTACATGGCCAAAATTGCCCCAGATAAACATTGCAAAATTCTTTGGGGCAAAGTGGCTGATCTGGACTCTGCTGGCAGTAGCAACCGCAATATTTATTATAGCATTTATTGTATGGAGAAGTGAGGAGATGGCCCTAGAAGCAGAACTCTTGAGAGAAGAGCGCACGCATCTAGAGAAATTGTACGGTAAAGTAAGTGACTATCTGGGCCGCAAGAAAAAGCAAGGAGACAAAAAGAATGAAGTTTAACATTTTCGGTCCGAGCAAGACTATTAAGGAAGAGAAGCAGAAGATAGAGGAATTTGAGAAAAAGATTTCTGAAAAGCTTGATATTGCTATTGTAAAGGACCAGGAGATTGACAGGCTGAAGGGCGAAAAGCAAATGGCCATCGAAGGCTTGCAGAAAGAAAATCAGAATCTCAAGAATAAAATAAAAGAGCTTGAAAACAGCTTATTTGAAGAGAAAAAGAAAAAGCAGATTCAAATTCAGACAGTTGTTGAAGGCAGAACGCAGCTGGTTGACAAGGTTAAAGCAATCGAGGCAGAAAAGCAGGAGCTGGATAGAAAGCTTGCTGAAACTGAGAGATTGCATGCGGAAGCGCAGAAAGAGCTGGAAGAGCTCCAAGAAGAAAAGGCAACCCTAGAGCGGGAAAAGAAGAAACTTTCTGAAACTTTGGAAATTACCGGCCAGAAGACCGAATTAACTCTGGGCGTCCATAAAGAAAAGCTGGAGGAAGAAAAAGCCAGGGCAGGCGAAAGAATTTCTGCATTAAATCACAGGTATTCTCAATTAAAACAAAGATACGAGGAAATATTATCTGGAGAAAAAGCAAAGGCAAAGGAAGAAATTGCGAGATTGCAGAATATTAAAAAGGAAACCGAGGCGCAATTGCAGCAAGAGAAGTGGCAAGCCGAAGATGAATCACACAAAACTAGATTAGCTTTAGATGAAGAAAAAATCAGGACAGACCAGCTTCTGAAAAATGCTGAAGAGCACGAGAAAAAAGCTTCAGCAGAACTGGAAGCAGTCTTGGCGGAAAAAGCCGAAGTTGAAGCCGAGCTCAGGGAATTGCATAACGAAAGAGAGAACCTAATAGGAGAAAAAGAGCGGGTTGGCGAGAAACTGCATAAGGCTCTCGAGATAATTAGCGAGCAGAAGCAGAAAGCCAGGGAGGATATTGCAGAGCAAAAACGCAAATTCGCCGAGCAGATTGATAACCAAAAGGAAAAACTCCGGGCGCAGATGGAGGAAGAGAAGCAAAAGGCCCGAGAGCTGATAGAATCCGAGCGCGTTAAGACTGAAGGCTTCAGGCGGGAAGCTGAAAACAAGCTCAGGGAGATAGAACAGGAAAAGCTCAAGCAGGAAATGGAGCTGGAAGAAGCTAATGAATTAAAGCAGAAACTCCTGGATGACTTGAAGATTGAAGAAGCGAAGCGATTGGAGTTGGAAAAAGAAATCCACGAGCTGGCCATGCAAAAAAGCGAAGTCGACCAGGAAAAGAGAAATGCTGACTCTGCAAGGAAAATAATTGAGGATGCGCTGGCAAAAGTTGGGGCAGAAAAAGAAAAAGCGGAGCAGCTCAGGGCGCAGGTTGAAGACCGCTATCAATACATACTCTCAAAAAATCATGAGATAACAGCAGAAAAAAAGAAAATCGATGCTGAATTGGCGAATGTTAAGGCTATCAAGATGAAACAGTTTGAGAAAGAGCAGGCAATAATCCAGAAAAGGCTTGCAGATGTGGCCGGGATAAAGAAGGCAACTATCGAACGTGTCAAAGCCGCAGAATCTGCCAAAGCTGCTGCTTTAGAAGAGCTCCAAATAGCACAGGAAGCCAAAAAGATAGCAATGATAGCCATCGCTCAGGAGAAGGAAAAAACAAAAACTGAGATTGCAAAGGAGCGTGCAGAGGCCATAAAGATAAGGCAGGCAGCCTTTGCAGACAGGCAACAGGCTGAGAAACTGCGCCAGGAAATAGAATCTGCCAAAAAGAATCACGAGAAAAAATTAGCAGAGGAGCGCATGAGGCTTGCGCAGGAAAAAGTCCGGCTGGCTCAGGAAGAACTCAAAAGGGCATCAGCAAAGCTAGGTGATAATGGTGGCATATAAAACACAAATCATAATTTTTGCAATTGTTGCCGTAATAATTTTTGTTCTGGCACCGTCTTTATTAAATCCAAGGTCGGCAGCAATTTTTAACCCGCAATATAAAGCCCAGGACATTAATTTAAATGTTGCAGAAACATCGATGCATAACATAAATGTGAGCAATGACATCACATCGCTTAGCATAACAGGCTCAGTCGAGGGAAAAGGTACGGCAAATGTTTATCTTCTGGACTCCAGCGGGAGAAAACTTCGTGTTTATTCGGGTATGCAAACACAAAAACCAGCAGGCATAACAGGTTTCGGCTTTGTCACATCTGGCACCAATGCACCGAACTATTTCAGGAATGCCTGCGAGGAAACCTGCTACTTTACAAGCGAATATGGGCCCTATTCCCTGTACGTGGAATTGGAGCCAAGCACAAGTATTATAATCAACAGGATAGTCTATAAATAAATAGCAAACAAGGTAAAATGTTACAAGAGGAACACAAAAAAGGCCTGAGAAAATTTGAATTTATATTTATAATCATACTTATTGTTGCAGTTCCCTTGCTGTTTTTCAGACCATCGATAACTGGTTTTGTGGCGTCAGATACAAAAGCGCAGATACTTAACATGGTTTTAACGGAAAGCCAGGCCATAAACTTAAAATCAGCCGTCAGCGAGCCTGTTTACATCAGCTCTTTCAGCATTTCCGGCGATATAACGGGAAGCGGTGGTGTTGCAATTTATCTCGTTAACGGCGACAAGCGCTCGCTTGTTTATACAAATGTTGGCCAGAGCAAAAGACCTTCTTTGATTACAGGCGTTGCAACTGGGGTAGCGGCAGCGCATGCTGTTGAAATTGAGCAAGCTAACATGAGCCTTCTGATTGACGAGGGCAGAAAGCTGAGCTGGCCGGGCAGCCTTGGTGAAAATCCAGCCAGCGGTTCATTTACTGCAGTGTGCATGGACAGCTGTTACCTGGATGTAGCAGACTTCACCGCAAATAATTTTGAACTCCAGGTTTTTGTAGAGCCTGGTACAACATTCAAGCTTCAGGAAGTTCTTTATACGATTGGCTGATGCCAATCGTGAGTGGTATCTCCAAGAGCCAGAGAAAGTTTTTTGTTTCGGTAGCTTAGCAGCGCATTGGCCAAGCTTAATTTACTGCTATTGCCCTCAGAAAAAGAAACTCCCGCAGACTTTAAGGAATTACAACCTAAGCTTTTCCAGTAACCAGCGGCACAAACGCAAATAATCCCAAATCATCCATGACGGACTTGCCTTTTACTTTGGTTATCCTGAACAAATGATCTTCAATTGGAATTACCATCAGGCCATTTTCTTTAAGCTGCCTGAAAATCGCCATAGGCAATTCTGATGCCGCAGCAGTTACAACAATGCGGTCATAAGGTTTGGCTTTTTCATAGCCCTTTGTGCCGTCCGCATGCAGCACTGAAACATTTTTGTAACTTTTCAGGTTCTTTTTTGCGAAATCTGCTAATGCTTTGATCCTTTCCAAAGTGTAAATTTTTCCTTTTTCGCCAGCCAGCTCTGATAAAATAGCTGCCTGGTATCCTGAACCAGAGCCGATTTCCAGAATCTTCTGCCCTTTTTCCGGCTGAAGAGCAGAAGTCATGATGGCAACAGTTGTTGGCTGTGATATTGTCTGCCCGTGTCCTATCGGAAGAGGCTCATCCAGATACGCTTCCGCCCTGTATTTTTCCAGAA
>CAYGXR010000049.1:0-9500 GCA_964354095.1 Candidatus Woesearchaeota archaeon | reverse complement strand
AGAAATAAAAGAATGATAATTTTTTAAAGCATCCGCAGCGAAACGCTTTAGGCGGACTTACTTCCACCAAACCCAGACAGGATATTCTTTCTGGGTTATCGGGCTTGTCTTGTAGAACTTGCTTAATTTTCCATTGAGAATGTTAAAACGCGAAAAAACACGGCCATCAGAAAGTTTTAGGTAATAGTCGCCGTTTGGCCAAATCAAGGCTATATGCTTGATGCGCTTGAGGAAAGACCCTTTGGTTTTAAGGTCTTTAGGCTCGATGTAAAGGTATTTGCATTTCCTGTAAGGAGCTATAAAATTGATTTTAACCCTGAAGACAGCTAGCCTTGGCTCGAAGATTTTTTCTTCCGCGACAGTTTCGGTTACGGTAATTGATTTCATAATAGGCGATACGGGGTCTGGGTATTATATTCTATAAGGCAATACTTACTTATAAAGGCTTCTTTGCGAATGGTGATATATAGTATTACAGCTTGAGATAGATTGTTTGCTGCAGAATATAAATTCAATAACGCAACTAATTATTTTATTGCTTTACAATCCCATACCCAATCAAATGCCATCTGGCCTGCACCTGCCTGGCTAATGCGACTTTATCGCCATTATTTGCAATAACAGGTCTTCTAAGCAATAGTTTCAGGATTTTGCCTGCAGACTGTATAACACCAACTGTTGTTGCTGTGCCTATATTAATCATCAACGGCTCATACTGCTTGAAAGGTTCCAGCTTCAGTTTTTCCTTCGTGCCAACTACAAATTGGAATAAGTGAGGCTCTAAATTTATCATATTCAGGGGCTGTGGAAGCGTTCCTGCAAGGCCTATGACATTGCCGACAAGCGAGTCTGCTTTTGTTATGGACATGTCCAGACCCGTCCCGAGGGCCACAGAACCACCTGGGCCTTTCTCTTGGACAGAAGTACTGCCGGATGTTATTGACGTGATTGTTGTTGTTATTGGCACCCAATTGATTTGACCGTGCTTCTCAATCTTTCGGCCAGGCTTGATTTCAATTTTGTCGCCTACTTTAAACACGCCGCGGGCAATTGCACCGCCCAAAACTCCGCCAATCAGCTTTTCAACAGATGTTCCAGGCTTGTTGACATCAAAACTTCTGGCAACTTGCATTATCGGCTTTGCAGTAATATCTCTTTTAGGCGCCGGGAAATTCTCCTGTATTGCTTCCAGCAGTTTGTCTATGTTGACATTTCTTTGCGCCGAAACTGGAATAATAGGAACATCCCTGCCCAAGGTTTCCTTGACAAAAGCCTGGATTTGCTTGTGATTTTCAATTGCCTTTGCTTTGGAAACAAGGTCTATCTTGTTTTGTGCAATTACAATATTAGTTATGCCAAGTATCTTCAAAGCCATTAAATGTTCAGCTGTCTGCGGCTGAGGCACAGTTTCTGCAGCAGATATTACAAGAAGTGCGCCATCAATAATGGCCGCCCCCGAAAGCATAACAGCCATGAGAGTTTCATGGCCAGGTGCATCAACAAAGCTGATTTTTCTAATCAGCTCTGTTTCTTTTTTATGAATAGAACAAATCTTTTCGGGAGTAAAATGCCCTTCAGGGCATTTTCTAATTTCAGCGTCAGCGTAGCCTAATTTTATTGTAATTCCCCTTTTGACTTCTTCTGAATGAAGCATTGTCCATTTGCCAGTTAGTGCTTTAGTAAGTGTAGTTTTGCCGTGGTCTACATGGCCAGCTAGGCCTATTGTGATTTCAGGCAATTTTTCCTTTTCCATTAAGCTAAGGAATAGAAAAGAGGTTAAAAAGCTATCTCAATAATAGTTTATCCATGAGTTTAACTGATATAGTGGCAGGCATAGCGCTTGTAGAGCTGGCAGTTTACGGCACAAAAGGCCTGATTTATGCGCTTAAATATCACAAGAATACAGATGATCAGCCAAGCCAGTACGCCAAAACATTTTGCAAATTACCTGCGCCGATAGATGACTTTTATTTCATATATTCTACAATTGGCTAGCTTACTATTTAGCCAGCCTTCTTTCTTTTGTCTTTGGCCTGAACGCCCTTTGCCCGCATCTTGGGCAGGGGATTAAGCCAGCGTGCATTTTCAAGGTGTCACCGCGGACTTTCTTCTTGCATCTGCGGCAGATCCACACTCTTGAATATATTCTCGCAATCGCTTCTGGTATTTTGGCTCCCATTTTAGGTTATTTTGATTACTCCTTTGATTTTATTGCTTTTATAATTTTAACGCCCATTATGTCCCAATAAATAACTGTCCAGTTTGGCTGCAGCTGCTCCTTGATTTCAGGGTCGATTGTAGCCTCTGCAGATTCGTAAGTTTCCAAATCCATAATCTGCACCTTGCCTGCCGCTACAGACAGGACTTGGGCATTTTTCTTTTCTATGATTGGAACTTCAACCCTGTCGTGTGACGTGTAAACAGCCATTTTTTTGGTTCCTGTGAGAACATCAATTCCCGTAACACGGTATTTGGCATGGCCGTGCTTGCCGGGAGCAGACCAGTCCATTCCAACAATCACGCAGGGACGGCCGTCCATCATCATATAGCGACCTTCTTTCAAAGATGAGACTTCTTCAAAGTGAACTTCCATTCAGCTTCACAAAGCTGGCATGTTAGCGTATCAATTAACATTGATACACTGTCGCCTTCGGCGAACCAGCTATCCTCATAAGTCGCTATATTATTTGCTTTAAAAAGGTTTAGTCTTTCTTGGCAAGATTAGAAAACAATTCCATGTAGTACATTTTAAGCAGCTGTTTTGCCTTTACATAATCTCTCTTGTTATGGCCAAGAAACGCAGCAGATAATTCAAGAGATGCCAGTCCTTTTGCAGTATCCTCATCAAAATCATATCTGGCTTTGTGTTCTGCTGCCATGTGCTGGAACATAATAGCTCCATATTTATTATGCTGATATTCGGCGTCGTCTTTTTTAAATTCGTTACGTACTGTGGCCATTTGTTTTTGCGCCAGCCTCATCCTCGCAAAGGATACCCACCATTCTATATTGTGCCTGGCAGCTTCAACGTTTACGTTTAATGTTTTGTAGACACCAAACAGCATTTCCCTGAGTTGCCCTTCCAAATCTCCCAGCTCGCCATCGCCAGTTTTAAGAATATCAGTGAAATTGTCATATTTTTGCAGAGTTAACGCGAAACAGTCTGCAATGTCTCTGGGTTTAGCAGGTTTATTGCCCGCGTATTTTGCAATAATCTCTTCCTGCTCGGCAAAAAGGTCGCCCGCTTTTACATAATTTTTCTTGTCATGCGCTTCCCACCAGCATTTTGCCGCACACTGCTCAGCATCTTTTATGATTCCTTCCAGAGCGTGAGCTTTTACAAATACCATTAAACATAAAGAAGTAGTTAATAATAAAAGGATTGCTAAATTGCATATCGGCTTCACAAACCCGGGATGTTATCCTATCTGCGCTGATGCTTAAAGCGGAACAAGTTCCGCTAATGTCGCTGATGCAACATGATAGCAAATTCTGAGCGATTATATAGCATAACGCAATATCGCCGCTATGCCCCCCAAGCCTGCTAACTGCTGGCCTTCTTTCGTGTCAACAGAAATGGAGATTACTTCAGCCCCTGATTCCTCTGCCTTTTCAATCAGCTTGAATATCTTTTCTTCTGGCAGGCTTTCCGAAACTAAAAGGGTTTCAACTGCCCTTTGCTCCAGGGCAGAATTGATTTTTGCTTCGCCATAAGCAACCATATTTGGCCTGCTGCCCAAAAACTGAAGGAATTTCTGCATGACAACAGTCTCTTCCGAGACTTCTTCTTTGGCCAAAACATCTTCAGACCTCTCCACCAATTCCTTGAGGCCAAAGTCACCAGTATAGCCAACTGCTTTGGTTGCAATAACTTTCTTCTTGATGTCGTTTCTGATGAAATTTCCAGCAAGAAGCTCATCCTTTGTCGGGCCTGGACCGCCAAGAATTATGCCCTTGACTTTTTCCTGTGAGAATATTTTATTTACTGCTTCTCCAACTTTTCTGTACCAATCTTTTGCCATTCCTTCAATAACACGGGCCATTCGCGCTGCTGACTGGCCGCCAACGCCAAATTTCCCAGGAACAAAAGAGCTGTCAGACCATACGGGAACAATTGTTTTTCCTTTAAGCAGGGCAATGTCTGCTTCCCTTCTGTCCATTACAACAAGGCCATAAACAACTTTGAATTCCATTTGTTCTTTCAAAGGATCCAAAAAGAATGCCTGGTCGCACCTGTAAGCCTTGATGTTCAGGGGCTCTGGAGGTTCTATGCTCCAGGATTTTATATCAAGAATGCCTTCCCTGTCAGAAATGTTGCCTGTAAAGATAGCAAGGCCATTTTCAGGCGTCTTTTTGTATTGCCTTAGATGGGAAATCATCTTTTCCAAGGCAGTTGTAACTGCCTTTCTCGTACTAGCTGATTTTATGTTGCGAGCAGTGCCTGCCTCTTCTGCAATCTGGTTGATTATGTTTTGGATTTGATAGCCAGCAGGAACATAAACTGTAATGAGCTCTGTATGCCGGGCTCTGTACTTGCCTAGCTCCGAAAGCATCTTCCGGAGAAGAAATTTCTTTTTCTGTATGTCTTTTTTCTCTTTGTCCATAACAATTTATGGGAAATTTGGGTTTAAAAAGGGTGTCCCCTTCAACACATTTTATAAAGATTACACAGGCCTGAATTGCATGAAAAGCAAACCTGAATCGCTGGAGATGATGCTGGAAAAACCAAATTGGAAGCAGTGGCTGCCAATTTATGGAGTTTACCAAATTAAGAAAGATTTCTTTAGGGGCAAGCCAACAATCATTGATAAAGGAAAGGGGCTAAGCTATAATGGCAGTGCTCTTTATCAGGCAATTTCGATTGTCGGGGCTTATATCGGAGCAATAAACTTCCTGTCAGAACTAGGTGTGATAAATCTTTAATGGATGCTAAACAAAAAGCGCCGAGACAAAGCCTGCTATGCCCTATTTGTCAAAGCGAAAAAGCAAGGAGTTGCTTTAATTATAATCGAAACTTTATCTTAAGTCTTAACAGCAAGTTCTCCTTTCTCAATATGTAAATCTTTAACCCTGCAAGTATTAGCTATCTCATCCAAAACTTTTTCAGCAAGCTCATTAGGGTGATGAACAGTTAATTTGGGGATTTCTGCGCCCAGGCTCAAGTTCTTTGCAGTTTTCCACTTTCTTATTTCAGCAATTATCTCAACTGCTATGTTTCCGAGCTCGAGAGCTTCTGCATCAATTGGTTCATACTGGGGAATCTCTGTAATGTGAACAGATATCTCTTTGTCTTTGAACATTTCCTGATAAAGTTCTTCAGTAATATGCGGCAAGAAAGGTGCAAATAGCTGGACAATTTTGTAAAATGTAGTGTGAAGTGTCTGCTCTGCTGATTCTTTTTCCTCTTTGTTATTGCCATAAAGCCTGTATTTTATCATTTCCAGATAGAAATCACAGTATTCTAGCCAGAAAAAGTTCTCCAGAGCTCTTCTGGCCGTAACTGCATTATATTCATCAAAACTTTTCCTGTATGTTTCAATAATTTCGCTGAGTTTTGAAGTTATCCAGTTGTCAATTGTGTTTGTGATTTTGATTTTCTTGGGCTTGACTTTCCACATTTCCAGAAGCCTGGCAACATTCCAGAGCTTTATCATCAGTTTTTGGCCCCTTACAAGCTCTTTTTCCTGGAAAGGTGCATCTTCACCCATGTTAACTGTTGAAGCGAAATACCTCATAGAATCAGAACCATATTTCTCCACCAAAGGCATCGGCTCTACGACATTCCCAAGGGACTTGTGCATAGCTTTTCCTTTAGGGTCAAGAATCATTCCATTTACCATTGCATTTTTCCAGGGAATTTTCTTAAAATGATAATATGATTTCAAAATTGTGTAAAAAGCCCATGTCCTGATAATTTCATAGCCCTGCGGCCTCAAATCAAACGGAATCCTATCTGCTGAAAAGCCCATTGTTAGCTGGGGTGTCAAAGAAGATGTCATCCAAGTGTCAAAAACATCAAGCTCTGGCTTGAATTCTGTTGACTTGCACTTAGGACAGCTGCTTGCTTTTGGCTTATCTTTCAAAGGGTCAACTGGCAAATCTCTTTCATCAGCAATAATAGGAG
Source organism: Candidatus Woesearchaeota archaeon (assembly GCA_964354095.1). Taxonomy (GTDB): domain Archaea; phylum Nanobdellota; class Nanobdellia; order UBA10117; family UBA10117; genus CAYGXM01. Next base: position 3,376 of record CAYGXR010000049.1, on the reverse strand, counting down.
AACCACATTTTACACAATACCAGACAGGAATAGGAACGCCGTAATGCCTTTGTCTGCTGATTGTCCAGTCCCATGCTAAATTCTGCACCCAATCCTTGTACCTTTTGATGTAATAATTTGGAAACCACTTGATTTTATCAGCCTGGTCCAGCAAAGCTTCTTTATTCTGCAGGACTTTAATGGCCCACTGCTTTGTGATTATGAATTCCGTCGGTGTCTTGCATCGCCAGCAGACTCCAACTGCCTGCTTTAGCTTTTCCTGCTTTTTCAAAAGCCCTGATTGTTTTAGCTCTGCGAGAATATCTTCACGAGCTTTCTTAGCATAGAGACCTGCATACTTTCCAGCCAATGAAGTTAACTTTCCGGCTTTATCTAAAACAACTCTTGTCTCCAGCTTGTGCTTTCGCCACCATTCAATATCAGTTTTGTCGCCGAAAGTGCAAATCATGACTATTCCGGTGCCAAATTCAGTTTCAACTTTCACGTCAGAAATAATCTTGACTTTCTGGCCAAAAATCGGGACTATTGCTGACTTGCCGATAAGTTTGCTGTACCGCTTGTCTTCAGGGTTGACTGCAAGTGCAACACAGGCAGGCAACAGTTCAGGCCTTGTTGTTGCAATTTGCAGTTTATCTTTTGAATCTGCGATTTGAAAATCAACGTAATTCAACAAAGTCTCTTGCTCTTTATCTTCGACATCTGCCTGGGATAATGCAGTTTGGCAGGTTACGCACCACAAGCCAGGTTCTTCTGACCTGTAAATCAAATTTTTACTATATAAATCCAAAAAGGACTGCTGCGTGATTTTGACTGCAGCGGGCGATATTGTTGAGTAAAATAAACTCCAGTCATAGCTATGGCCTAATTTTGTGAAATCTTCCTTTGCCTGCTTCTCCAAAATTCCTGTTTCCTTTCTGCAAAGCTCAATAAATTTATCGCGGGGCATGTCCGAAGACTTGATTTTATACTTGTTTTCGACATAACGCTCCACAGGATGCCCGTTATCATCAAATCCTATCGGGAAAAAGACATTGAAGCCGGCCATTCTTTTGTATCGTGCTATAAATTCGAATCCGGTATAGGAAACTACATGGCCCATATGCGGCGGACCGCTAAGATATGGCGGCGGGGTGTCTATCGAAAAGAGTGGCTTCTTGGACTTTGAATCAAATTTGTAAATCTCTTTAGCCAGCCAGAATTTCTGCCATTTCTGCTCAATTGCTTTGAAGTCGGGTTTTGGGGCAAGAGCCATGTTTAGAGTTGCTTTCGGCACTTTTTAAAGATTAACCAAGCACATAACATTATGGATGCAACAAGGAATTGCAATGCAGAATATAGAATTTTTCTAACATTAGACGACGTTGCAAAGCTTGAGAAAACTGGGAAGTTGACGGGTGAAATGATAAGTTGGGACGATGGGATGGTAACAAACACCAAACCATTGAATATTTTCTACTTCAAAAGCAAAGAAGATGCTATGTCAAAAGCTACTGCGCGCGCTAAAAACAAGAAGATTCGGCAAAAAGTCTATGATATTTATCTTACTGACCTATCTTTGCAAAAAATCAAAAAAAGAGAAGTTGCATACCTAGGTGACACATATACGCCCACCTATCTTAGGCAGGGTTTCATCAGCCTAGAAGATGTTTTGTAATGGCGGATTGCCGCAAGAATAAGAATTCCTACACTTGCGGCGATACATATCAAAAGTGCAATTAGCTTCCGCCAGTACTAATTGCATCTAATAACAAATAAAAACAAAATAAATAGATTTGTAGTTTCTGAGAAATGGTAAGCCTATTTGACTTTGACAAGCCCTAACTCTTGTACTCGCTCTAGTGCTTTTTTACGTTTAGCCTCGTCTTCGCTGATAGCTTCTCGCTTTTCAATGTCTTTAGAGATAGCTTTTTCTCGCAAACACAGGTATTTATCTAAAAACCCCTTTTCAGCAGCCATTAATTTTTTTAGTTCTCGCTCCCAGGGTCCTGCCTTGTATGCATTTTCCTGTTTTAACCGCGTTTTATCAGTATTGCCATCTTTAAATTTAGTAATATGAAGCATATTCTTGCCTTTGTAATAAATAGTGGATGTGCAACCCGAATAACTAAACGGGACGAATTCACCACCAGTAGTGTATTCCACATATATCAGATGAAAGCCAAAAAAATCTTCAACTTCCCATTTTTCTGTGTATGGTTGTGCATTATGCGCAAATTCAACACTGCGCGCGGCTGCAGCTTTAGTTACGCGCATAGTAAATTGTAAAATATTCTCAAATTCTTTTTCTTTTCGGTGCACCAATGATTCCAAATCTGGCGTGGGTACCGTGAACACTTGTTTTATGCCCATAATCTTAGATTAAAGGTGATAATTTCTTAAAGCTTGTGAGGTGGTAAGCTTTATCAATACGTAATAAGGTTTTTTTGCATGGCCGCAGACGTTGCAATTTGCATTAGTTACACTGTGGAAAGAAAACCGAGGCTAAAGCGCCCCAATTACACAAATGTGCTTTATTGCAGCACGTATGTCTCAATTCCTGGTGTGCCTTCTTTCAATTCAAGAACTAGCGTCATCGGATGCAGCCCTGACTTAACGGATATTGTTGATTCTGTTGAGGTGCATCCTGAAGCACGCAAACCGATAATGGACAAAGGTTCGGGCTTGCGAACTGGGCAAAAAGCCACTGTGGAAATACATATCTGATTAGCTGACTTCATTAAACGCTTACTTGAGCCCCAAGCATTTTGCCCGCTCCAATAATTTTTTCCTGTATTCTTCATTGCGTTTATCTTCTTCTTTGCGGTATTCTTTTTCTTTCAACTTTTGCAACTTGACGTTATGGCTTCTTACCGCACTGTCCGGGTTTCTTATTAGAGCGGCAAGCTTTTTTTCCCAGATTCCGTGCCGGTAATTGGATGCGAAATCCACCCTCTCGGACCCTTTGAACTCGATATCTATTACTGGCTCGCCACGATATTTTATACTCAACCTGGCAGGATAAAGATGTTCTGCGTCACGAACCAAATACGTAAAACCGAATCCGTGAAAGTCATTCACCTCGTATTGTTGGGTGTTGTTACCCGGGTAAATCGGTTTCCAGCTGTCTACGTATTTTCCGACCTCTTTGACAAAATATAATATCCCCGCGTATTTTTTCTCTGTGGAATCAATTAATTTTTCTAAATCTTTCGTGGACAAGCTCTTTAGCCGCTCATTCATAATTTACTTGCTGGAAGTTAATTTATTAAAACTTCCTAGCTGACCATCAAAGTTTTCAAATCGATTTTCAGGCCTTCTTTTGCTGCATAGACTGTAACTCCTGATTCTTTTTGTATGTCTCGGGCTTCCCAGGCAGGGTTTGCCTTCAGCAATTTCA
>CAYGXR010000048.1:0-2546 GCA_964354095.1 Candidatus Woesearchaeota archaeon | reverse complement strand
AAAAATCTTCAAACAACTATGGATGCTTTAATTACAACTTTTGGTCCAAAATTTAATCCCTGCTAGGCCAGACCCAAAGCCCAAGAGGCTGACTTTAGATGTTTTGAACCTTGGCGCAAGTAATTAAAAACTATCATTCGAACTTAATGCATGAAATACATGCTTAGCGATGCCATTGCCGTGGCAAGGCAGGAAGTTTACGATGAATATACAAGCAAGGGTAGCAATCTTAAATTTGGGAATGGCAACGGGGCAGTCTGGCTGGAAATCTCTTCAGCCGAGTACAAGGCAAGACTGTTTTTTGCAGCCTGCAAAGGCAACATAGAATACGAGTATACGCACATTCTGTTGCAGCTGGTATACCCGAAAAGCCTTGGCAGCAAGGACACGCCACAGGCAAAGTGGAATGACCGCCTCTGGCTAATACCTTTCAATTACACAAAAGACAATTACTTTTCTCTTGAAGACCGCTGCGTCGAGTCGCATGGCGGAATAGACAACTCAATACCAGAATCTGAGTTCGAGAGTTCAAAAAAACGCACCATAGAACTTGCAAAAAGGATGCTTGAATTTTACTTTAATCTAATCAAAATCAAAACTCGGCAATCTTAGTTTTCTTCACACAGCAGCTCTTTATTGCATCATCCTGCAGCTTCTGTAATTCAGCAATGTCGTATGAATGGCCGCTTGCGCTGCATAGCTGCACATCTGTGCCATTTGAAATCATGTAAAAATTAAGATACCATAATGGATCTCCATTTGCCGGAGCTGACTCAAGCTCAACTTCAAGCCTGTATTCACCGCCGGCAGGCTTTACATAACGGCCATTTTCGAGCTTGTAATGTTCATCTGCAACAAGATTTCTTTCTAAATCCTTGCGTGTTAGAATCTGTGGCGTTTCTGCTGTAGCTGCAGCCATTCCTGCGGGCTGCTTGACCGCGCTTTCAAGGCTTTTTACTTCAGGTGTGTCCATTTATCTACAGGATAGATATGTGAATGCTAGCATTTTAGCTATTAAACACTCGGACAGCTTCAGTGCCAGGCTAATAGATGACTAGCCCGCATTTCAGGCAAAAGACTTCGCCTGAGAAGTAGTTTGTGCTCAAGTCCTTCGAGCTGCAAGCAGGGCACGCTTCGAGGGCCCAGACTTTTGTTTGTGCTTTCGGGATTTTTCCTTTTAGTGATATGGGTAGACCCTTCATCTCCCACCACCCCCAATTATACAATATTCAAAGAGGTTTAAAATATCTTTCTTCGTAATACGTGCTATCTAAACATGCGATAGTAACACAAAACACGATAGATATAAGCTAAAGTTCGCCAAATAGCTGAAAATTACAACTTCTCCGCAATATCCATTGGCACACAGACATCTGTGCAGGCTGTCGGGCATATTCTGTTGTCATTTGCGTACAGACGCGATAGCTGGCAGTTATTAGCGCAGACCTTTGTTGTGCTGTAAGGACAGCCGTTTTCAGCTGACGCAAAAGTAGTAGTTCCGCACTTTATCCCGTCTGCAACGTCCTTGCAGCTGACTGTTGCTGCGCCTGTCAGGGCATTGCTGCTTCCGCCAAAGCCTGTAAGGTCCCCGAAGAAAAATACCATATTTAATCCTACAACTAGCACGATGACAAAACCAATAAGCATAATTGCACTGTCATCCTCAATAGCCATAGTTATTGATGTTAGCGGCGCAATTTAAAGGTTTCTGAAAAGCGCAAAGGTTACCTCCCAAAGGATAACCTTTGGCAAAGAAGTTAAAAACTAATTCTCCAAGAGAATAGCATGTTGATTGGCATAGTGGGCAAACCCAATACGGGAAAAAGCACGTTCTTCAAGGCAGCAACGCTTGCAGAAGTTGCAATAGCGCCAATCCCATTTACAACCATAAATCCGAATGAGGGCATTGGCTTTGTGCGTGTTGATTGTGTTGAAACTTTCTTCAAGACAAAATGCAATCCCCGGCAGGGTTTTTGCATTGATGGGCAGAGATTTGTACCTGTAAAGCTTGTTGATGTTGCAGGTCTTGTTCCTGGAGCACACCTCGGCAAGGGACTGGGCAACAAATTCCTTTCTGATTTAATTCAGGCAGATATTTTGATTCATATTGTTGACGCTTCAGGCTCTACAAACGAAGAAGGCAAGCTTGTAGAGCCAGGCAGTTACGACCCTAGCTATGATGTAAAATTTGTTGAAACAGAGATTGACAACTGGTTTTTTGGCCTGCTGAAGGATAACTGGGGCAAATTTATCAAGCAGGCACAGCAGAAAGCTGCTGATAAAGCCCTGGCTGAGCAGTTTTATGGATTCAAAATCACGCTTGATCAAGTTGTCAGGGCACTAAAGAAAACAAAGCTTGAAGGTAAAAAGCTGATGGAGTGGACAGATAATGACATTTCAAGCTTTGCCTCGTCCGTGCGCTTGATGTCAAAGCCAACAATCATAGCAGCAAACAAGATGGACCTGCCAACTGCAAAAGCAAACATAGAAAAACTAAAGAAAGAATTTCCGCAATACCTCATTATTCCTGTATCTGCGGAATCCGA
>CAYGXR010000047.1:0-2618 GCA_964354095.1 Candidatus Woesearchaeota archaeon | reverse complement strand
TCAGGCTTGGCTTTTACAGTAATTTCTTGTTTTCCTTTCACCACTTTTGGCGTAGCTTTTTTAGTAGGCATGTTGATCTTAATCCTCCACCTCAACACTATAAACCTTGCTTAAAAAACCTTTTGTTAAGCCTTTGCTTTGACTTTGATTGGCTTAGTCCATTTCAGCCTTACGGGGCTTCTACCCAGCTTGAACATGTATTTCTCGCACTTGTTTGAGCAGAAATAGAGAATCTTGCCGCTATTCTGGATTAGCGCTTTCCCGCTAAGCCTGTCAAAGACTTTTCCGCAGTATGTGCAAGTTGGCATAATTTAGCCTCAAAGAGTTGAATTAAAAAGCTTTCCCAACGCTACTGCTTATCTTTGTGATATAAATCAAGGAAAATGATTTTATCTTCAGCTTTTATGTATGAATAAGATAACCTAAAGGGAGGAATATAAACTTCTCTTGTACCTTTTCTGTTATAGCGCATAGGCTTGCCAATTTCAGGGTTTTCCCTTATTTTTGCAAATTGCTTGATAATTTTTTCTTTTAGCAAGTTATTTTTAATCTTGGAAAAAACCTCTTGAAAATGAGGATGAAAGATGGCTTCTACCATTTCTTAACTTCTTTCATAAATTCATCAAAATCCATTTTTACGAATTCGCCCCTATCATAACTCTTCCAGGCCTCTTCAGTTCTCTTTGCGAATATCAAATCTTCTTTTAATTTTTTGCTGAATTTGCTGACTTTTTCCATTATGATTTGATCTCCTGCCTTAATGATAACCATCTGTTCGCCTTTCTTGATGCCTGCTCTCATCTCTGCAGGAATTACGACCTGCCCTTTTGAGCTCATTTTAGTAACCGCAATGCTTGCCATTTTAATCAAGTAAGATATGTCTTACATACTATATAAATCTTTTGGAAACCCGCTTTTTACTTTTCCAGCTGTTCCAGCTTGTCTTTCCAGGCAGGCATTCTCTTCAAATAGCCTACAGTCATGTCAAAGGCCTGCTCTTCGGTAATGCCGCGCTTCTTTGCCATCCAGCGGGTCATATTTTCAAGTATCTTGCTGAGCGGAAGAAGCTCGCCTTTGGGAGCGCAGTATTTGCAATACTTGCTGTTGTCCTTAACAGGCATTGCACAGCTCTCACAGGGTACTTGGGTCATACGATACATAACACTAATCAAGAATAAAAGGATTGCTTTATGGAATCCCTTAATGTCTGAAAAGCTTTCACGCCCAAAACAGCTTTAGAACTTTAGCTTTACAAACTAAAGAGATAACAATTATCGTTTTCTTCCCTTTAATGGGCTAGCTTCTATCTCAGTTTCTTTCAGCATGATTATATCGCCGATCCTGAAAGGACCCAAGATGTTTCTTCGCATTATCTTGCCTACTTCCCTTCCTGATAAAAGCTTGACACGGGCCTGCTTGCCACCTTCACGAGTGCCCATTGAGCCAACAATTTCTAGAATCTGGGCAGGAGTTGATTGTTCAGTATATTCAACTTTGACGCCTTTTGCCTCATCTGCTTTTTGCTCTATGATTTTTTTAGAACTCATTTTGCAATTATCCTGTTACAGCTGGAGCAGCCACAGCTACCTCTTTTTTAGCTCTTGGTTTTCTTTCCTTTGGCTTTTCTTTAACTTCTGGTTTAGCCTCTACGGGAGCTTCAGCCTTTTTGACTGGCTTTGGCATCTTGCCTTTTAGAACATCAACAAATTCATTCAGCTTTCTGGCTGCATCGCCGGCATTTGCAACAGCAACTGCAGACGTGCCAACTGGAAGGCCTGCAGCGGCGCCCAGCTCTGCCTTTGACTCTACAAAAATGTGAGGAATATTTTTCTCGCCGCAAAGAATTGGGAGGTGCATTACAATTTCAGGAGGATTAACATCAGCTGCAATGACAACTAATTTAGCTTCGCCTCTCTCTACTGATTTTGTAACTTCGTTAGTGCCCTTTCTAATCTTGCCTTGTATTCGAACTTCATTGAGTAACTGCAGCGCTTGCGCGGCAGACTCTTTATTCACATCTACCATAATGTTGTCTTAAAAAATGGCTTTTTAAAGGTTATCTTAATCATAAATGCATGAACATCATACAAAAGCTTGAAAATAAAATTACAAAATCACATTTGGACAAAGCTTTGGAGAGAGCCAAGGTTTGGTGCTCTGAAAATCTGTCCAAACACTTAGAAGGTTTTGATGGAAATTTCGACTATGATATTTTTCACTATGCTATTAACAATGAACAAATTGGTCCGGATATGTGGCTCGACTCCAAAAAGCAAGGGCAAATCTATGTTTCAACTGATAAAATCAAATGGCATCAGGAGCGGGAGAATGCCCTCGCAGACAATGCGTACCTTGTGCGTTACGGCAGGATTGGCAGCAAACTAATAAAAATACCTGGCGCGGTTGAAGTCGACCTGGAATCTATGTTTGTGCATGAAATAACAGAGTCGATAATCCGTACGACTTCGCAATTGTTCCAGGAGTACTGGCCTGACCCTCATACCATCGCATATCAGATAGAAAATATCAACCGCACAGCACGTGGCCTTAAGCCCTGGCCTGAAGATTAAATTGCTTAATTATGCGCGTATACAAATAACAACTTGCCATTTTCCTTT
>CAYGXR010000046.1:0-4048 GCA_964354095.1 Candidatus Woesearchaeota archaeon | reverse complement strand
CCATTTGTATCACATTTCTCCAATCCAATTCGTATTGGTGTAACCCCAAACAAAAGGCGTAATTTATAAATTTTTGTGCTCCCCAAGCTCTAATAGCGCAGGCACCATAATCCTTTTAAAGTTCAATATAGTAAATATATACTGAATATGGCAAAGATTAACCTTGCTGCTTCAAGAGAAATGGCTTTGAAAGCCATTCGAGAAAGGAGAGAGGATTTTGTGAAAAGCGTCGACAAACGCGGCGCGCCTATAGAGGTAGATGCGACTGATGCAGGCAAGCTCGAGAGGAGGCTCAATGAAGTATTAGGCGAGGATATGCCCAAAAAGTCTGCACCTTCTGTAGAAAAACAGATTGCAGAAGCAGGCAGCAATAGAACAAGGCTGGCAAATCTGGCATTCCGTTTGGGCAAAGAAAACAATCCGAACGGTGCAATAAAAGCTATTGACACCCTTAGAGCAATATGCGAAACTCCGGAACAACGCCAATATTATCGAAATTTTCTGTTGAGCGACACGGAAGACGAGCGGCTCAGAGATTACATACAACAGACGTATTCTGAATAGGCACAATCTAAGTAGATTTAAAAAACTATTTGTTTACTCTAGCATATGGGACAAGAAAAATATGCCATGCGTTTTGAGGGCCATTTGGATCTTAGAGAGCTCACAATAATGAAACACCCGCTGCAGGCCATGCTCCGCAAGGGAGGCGCCCCGACCGTGCAGCTGAAGATCGTCAAGGACGAAACAGCTTTTGTAATAGATGGTTATTACGGTACTAAAGAGGCCCTGGAAGGGCTTTTGGAAAAACTAATGCCAAAATTGCACATACGCACCGCTTTGGCCGGGGCGTACACGCTCGAGCAGCTTACAGAGCAGCAAAGCACGCAAATAGAAGCTGAAGGTGCTGATGTCCAGGCCATGAAAGACGAAATGGCTGCTCTCGAATCAATGGCGGCAGAAAAGGCAGATCAAGACCTGTGGTATGAAGAAGAACTAGAGAGGCTCCAGAAGCGAATTTCTGGCCTTGACAAGACTATTAAGAACATAGGCCAAAAAGAAAAAATATCAACTGATAATTACAAGAGCGCAAGAGAAGAAATAAACCGCCTGGTTAAGGAAAGAGAAATACTTTACAGCCAAATTGCAGAACTAAGCAAGCACAAAATTTCATCTCCGGAAGAATGTGCTCTGCAGGAAATTTCAAGTTATGCTTCAAGCTTGCAGAAGATTGCATCAGGATTAGATGGCCTTGTTGAAGGGGCAGCGCCGCAGGAAGTAGAAAGCTGGCTGGACTTCGGCAAGCAAGACCTTGGCAAAATATTAGAGGAAGAGGCCACAAAGATAGGTTGCCCGCTTGGCGCAATAAATGAAAGCCCGGGCAAATTTGAAGATACCACTTTTTACAAAGAAAACAATTCAAAATACAGCGAAGCAAAAATAGCAGTCCAGTATTGGGCTGAAACAGAGGAAAAGACACCAGAGCCCCTTAAAGCAGCCATCAAGGAAGCGTTAAAGCTGGACGCAAGCAAAGAAATAGTTGCTTCCTTTGAAAAAGAACAGTCAGAGTTCAACAAAAAGTACGAAGCTTACAATAAAATAAACGAGCTGCGTGAAAAGCACGCAAAAGCGAAAGAACTTGCAGATAAAATTGGCCAGGCAGATGCGCTCGGCAAAATACCTTTCTTGCTTCTGCGAGCAAATGGCGAGTCCAAGGCATATTTCCCAAATCCAAACAGCAAGTACTTAGAAGATAGGATGCTGGGATTGGCAGGGTATAAATTAACAGGAGGAAGTACCAGCACGCAAAATAATTTTATTGAAATAACATTGCAAGCTGGGGACTTCCACATGTCAGAAAGGTTAACCAGCCAGTTCAGGCCCGTAGAAATAACAAAATATAACTAAGAATACCTTAATTTTATTAAAGCTAAATTCCTGTGTCAGGCATGATAAACAGTGATGTTGAAAAGCTGCAGCAGCACGTCATGATAGATGATGCCTTGCTAAAAAGAATTGTTGATTATGCCAACATCAAGGAAAATGAAATTATCTTGGAGATTGGTGCAGGCCAGGGAAATCTCACCGAGCTTCTGGCAAAGAAAGCCAAAGAGGTTTTTACCTTTGAGATTGACATCAGATTCAAAACACAGCTGGCAAAGCTGGAAAAGAAGCACAAAAATCTCAACATAATATTTCAAGATGCGCTGAAAGCAGCTTTTCCAGAAAAATTCGATAAGATTGTTTCAAATATTCCCTATAATATTTCAGAGCCTTTGCTGATGAAATTGATTGATTGTGGTTGTAATTTCAAGCTGGCAGTTTTAACAGTAGGAGAAAGCTTTGCAGGCCTTCTGACCAAGAGAGATAACATTAGTAGAGTATCAATCATCACACCGGCATATTTTGATGTTGAAGTCAAGGAAACTGTGCCAAAAGAAGCCTTTGAGCCTCAGCCAAATACAAAATCAGCAGTAATTATGCTGAAGCCGAAAGCAAAAGAGGAATTAAGCCCAGAATTGTTTATCATAAGAGATTTATGGCAGCAGAGAACTAAAAAAACAATTAACGCAGTGAGGGAAGCGATAATTAATCTTTATAACCTACAGAATAAAAAGAGAATGACAAAGAATCAGGCCCGCGAAGTTTTAGAAAAACTAGACATAAAGGATAACATAAAAGAAAAGACAGTTGAAACTTTATCGGGAAAAGAATTTGCTGACTTACTTAAGGTGTTAACTCTTAAGGTTAGTTAGCTTTTCTTTCGCAAATGGTGTGCAGCTAAAGCCTGCAAGCCAATAAAAATAACAATTAACTACGGATTAATTTTAGAGTAGAGGACTGCAAGGGGTATTCCAAACTTTTAGACAAGGGAAATTTCGATTACCTTGTAGCTGACATCGTATTTCTGCAAGACCTTTTCTATCCAAGCTTTGTTTCGGACGGGAATTATTATTGCGCTTTTTCCCGCCTTCTTGCCATCCAGCTTTTGCAGAAGACCTCTATATTGCTTTGGTCCGACCTTGAAACCATATACCATATTCAAAAAAGCACCCCTGGATTTAGGATGTAAGCGTTCCCACCATATCAAAAGCGCAGGTTCGCCGCGCACCTTTTCCAAATAGGGTCCATAAAGCATAATGCTCCCCTTGGCTATGGTTTTTTTGAGGTCAAGCCATTCATCCAATCTCCCCGCGATGGGAGCCAGAGGATTTGAAATTCCTCTAAGCCTGAAGCCCAATCCGATGTTGGAGCGGTAAAATTCTTCCCTGGCTTTATTTATGCTTTTTTTAATCTTGAGGATTTCTTTTTTCGTGGCTTCGATATCATAAAATAAATCAATATCCGAATCTTTGGTTGCAGTGCCTTGCGCCACCGAGCCAAATAGAATAACTTTCTTGACCTTGGCCAGCTGTTCGGCGGAGAGCTGGGCCAGGATAAATGCATTGGCTGAAATTGCATACTGCAGCAGCGAGCTCATTTTGCCATCAGCTCTTCCAATTGCAGAAATAAGTCGATCTTCCGCCTGAGCTTGGCCTCGGGCGCCGGCGCGCCATAAACCAGCTCGTTGCGGTCAGCTTCTATTTCAGAGGCCAAAGTGATTATGAAGTCCAGGTCTTCGATTTCCTGCAGCGGTTTTGTAATAATGGCTTTGAGCCTCAGCTTCACGCGCTCCTTGCCGAGCCTGAACCAGTCGTGCTTTACCTGCGTGCCAGCTTTCAGGATATTTAGCCTGTGCAAATGCAGCTCTATTAAATGCTGCACGCCAAGAGAAATCATTGACATAAGCCGCCTTTGGTGCACGATTATTCCGCGCGGGTCCTGTATGGCGGTTTCTATTGTTTCCTTTACCTCAGCCAAGGCCTCAAGATGTTTTTCTTCTCGCATAAATTATTATTAAGACATTTGTCTTAATAAAGCTTTCTATCTATTAATTAAGACACTTGACTTAAGAGGGAGAAAGGCTGCAAATGCGCTTTAAACCAGCTTTGAAAGTGAAATAAAATCTAAACTATCTGCTTACACATTTTGTGCCGTTTTTGTATTT
>CAYGXR010000045.1:0-4584 GCA_964354095.1 Candidatus Woesearchaeota archaeon | reverse complement strand
TTTGGCGTTTTGCCAAGAACTTTTGATGAGGCAAAAGAGAATTACGAAAAGAAAAAAGAACTTTATGAAGAAGAATGCGGTGGTGCCCGCTACAAAATAGCTGCCATGTGCCTGCTGGATGCCGGCCTGGATGTCAAGCTTGTTTCCAAGACTTTTGGAACTAGTAAAGATAGAATGCGGCAGTGGGGCTATGAAGTTTAGATATTATAGACTTTAGCGAGCTAAACCTTTTTAAATACATATCTATATTGCAATTATATGAGGGCTGAAAACCTTACTGCTGAAGAACTTAAGAGAAAAAAACTCTTTGAAGAGTTTTACAAAGAGCTAATTCTAAAGTGGTTCTTGCCGTCTGATATTCCTGCAATTATGATTAAGGGCCAGCCAGGTTCTGGAAAGACGTTTTTGATTAGAAAAGTTGCCCAGAAAGTGCCTCTGCAAGTTTATGGGCTCAAGCCAAACGGCAACGAAAGCTTCAAGTACGCACTTATCGAAGAGCCAAAACAAAAAGATGCGGCAGCAATTGCGCTGGATGACATGCATTATTTCTCAGACGTCTGCAGATGGAACCAGCTGAATAAACAAAAGCCCGATACGTTTGATTTTGTCAAAACTTTGGAGCGTATTGTAAACGACAATGAAAACCAGAATAAAAAATTGATATTGATGAGTGACAGGCCCTTGTGTGATTTGGCAAGTCCGATAGCTTCCAATAAAAAAAGGAAGAGATTCTTTGAGATGTTTGCAGACCTGGCCCGCACATCTGATGATGCATATTATTTCAAACAGCAGACAGAGCACGAGCCTGAGCCAAAAGGTTATATCATAAATTTCCGCGGTGCTGGAGAGCTATCAAATCCGGATTTGACTTACTCTGATTTGGATAAGAAAATCACGCCTTACTCGAAAGAGCTCGAATATCACCGTTACTTTACCCACGATATCGAGTCCCGACCAGATTTAAATCTTAAGACTCTTGAGATGCGCGTGCGCAAGCAATTCAAAATGATAGACGTGCCATTCGTTTTTAGTTCGCCGTTTACAAAACCGAGCCGCAAACCCGACGCCATGCATTGTGTTCCTGACAGTATGTATCGCGTTCCTTCCTTGGCGAGCCTCGGCAAATTAAGTTTTAGCGTGCTGAACAGACACTGCAATGTAACCGTAAGAGCTGCTCCATCACAGCAGTGGCTGCTCGATAGCAATGAGATTGGCGAGCTTGAGTTGTGCCCTATTCGCGCCTTGGAAATTGCCAGGGAAAAATATGGCCAAGTCACGGCTGGCAATTTCGGCGTGCACCCTTCTGTGGTAAAGGATGATAAAATCACATGGTACGCATACGATGCTGACCAGATGTGCGAGCTGTATCATTGCCTGGTCGACCTGGCAAATCAGCATAGAAAATGGCCTGAGGACCTCGCGCGCATGGTCGAAAACGGTGACATCGAAAAGGCATTTACCCTTTACACCCTAAGACAAGAAGGCGGCTACAACCCTGTTGAATAGGCTTTTGTCACGATATTAAAAACCCTTTCCAAGTCTTTTCCCTCGACAATTGAGCGAAGTTCCATTCTTGCAGAAGCCCTTGCAAGCCTTGTAATCCCAATTACTGTCCTTGGGGTAATCTCAAATGGCAATTCTGCTTCTTTTTCTTTCAGGTTTGTCGCGAAATCTTTTATCTTGTCTGCCAATAAGTGCGGAATTTCTGCATCTAATTTGCCTGCAAAGCGGATATAATTTTTCAAGAATAAAATATCCGCCAGATTTATCTTAACCTTATCACCTGAAATTATTTTTTCTGCAATTGCTGCAAATTCTGTAAGCGAAGCCTTCTTCACCAGGAAAATTAAATGAAATCTTGACAGCAATGCAGAGTCAAAAGGAATTTGCTCCTTTAATTTTTCCAGTTCATAACTGCCGAATTTGTCGCCTTTCGGATTTCCAGTTGCCAGAACCTTTATTCTCGCATTAAACCGGTAGTGATGCCCGCCTTTGTCATATGTGATGAATCCTTTCTCCATTGCATTATACAGGGCTGCATAATCATCTTTCTTCATCAGATTCAGCTCATCAATGCAGGCCAGGCCAAGGTCTGCTTTTGGCAGCAATCCCGGGCTTACATACCTTCCTTTTACCGTAACTGCGAGGCCTGCTCCGGATGTGCCGGAACCGAGGCCAAATGCTGATACAGCGGAAAGATCTGCTGCAGACCTCAGGATATCAGTTTTTCCAGTCCCAGGATCTCCCAGCAAAAGAATGTGCGATGGCTCCTTGCATAAAAGCTGCAGGGCTGCTGCTTCCTTCACATGCTTTAATCCAATAATATTTGGGGCAATGAATTGCGGGATTGAGGTCCAAGCTTTTTCTGCGAATTCCCTGAATGTGCGCTCGAAAAACTGCCTCCTGATTCTCTTGTCCAGCTCCTCAAGCCAGAATTGCAGTTTTTCTTCAATGTCATGGTCTGGATTTAATCTTCTTTTCTCGGGCTTTATAAAAAAGATTTTCGGACGCAAGTCATTTCCGCTTATCAGGAAAGACCATCCGTATCTGTAGAGCTTTATTCTTGCCCTTCCCTGCCTGATTGCAGTCTGCAGCTTGAATTCCTCGCCTTCTCTCAGGTAAGGCTGGATCTTCGAGAATGTGAATTTCTCTTTTTTGCTGAAGGGCCTAGCCAACAAAACAGAATCGCGCAATAATTTCCCGGTTTTCCTGCCAAGCCAGGCCGCTCCTGCAAAAGTTTTCTTGCCTATTGCCTTGGCCAGCTTGCCTTTCTCTTCTTTTTTTTGCGCCTCCATATCTTTTTCTCTTTGGTTAAAGTTTAAATCTCTATTTGTCACGGAGCGCTCAGTCGCTCAGCGGCCTGCGGCAATAAAACGCACCCTTATAGAATTGCTCGGCAGAATTGCCCTTATATTCGCATTTGACATAAGATGGAGCAAGGCAGTAACTCATGCTACCAATTACCATCCTCTTGCACTCGGCTGGGAGGATGCGCTGCTGTCCATGCTTAAGTTTGCTTTCTAGATTAGTTTGCTTTCCAAATTCTTTCCGTGTTTGAGGAGCTTTGCGGCCTGCCATAGCTAATTGAACAGCTGATGAAGTCTTAAAAAATTATGCCATCACATAAATTAGAGCATGGCTGGCATAATTGAACAGACGCAAAGCTTTGATGACCTATACCAACGTGCCAGCAAAGGTTTCGACTTGGCGCGCACCGCCGTAACTTTGATAACACTCGCCCGAAGCGGTGCTGAATATTTTGAATTTACTGACAGCACCCCAGAACTTAGGGAAGCATATGCTAAGGCTTTAACAGGCTCTACTAAAGATTTAGATAATTTAGCAGTTACGTATCTTGCAAGAACTTCTGTTATTCTCAAGCGGTTTGATGAATGCAGTGGAAAAACAGAAGAGCAAGCCCAAAAGGCGCAGGAGTTGCGAGGCAAATTTGACAAGCTTTGCAGCCACCTTGAAGAAATAATTGCAGCAAAGCCCGCTGCTGATGAAACTGGGATGAATGGCGAGGGCCGGAATTGAACCGGCGACATCTAGCTTACTCAGCCGAACAAGCAGAGACAAGCTCTGCTTTCTGAAGCGCATTTTACGCCTTCGGCGATATATGAGACTAGTGTTCTACCACTGAACTACCCCGCCAATGGACTGGTCGGGATTTGAACCCGAAGCATCCCGCATGCCATGCGGGCATTCTACCGGATTGAATTACCAGCCCTTAAAGGTCCTTTTTCTTGCGTTTCTCTACTTTTCTGTGCTTTATAGGGATTTAAAAAACCAACTATCGAATTAAATGTTGCTAACTGTTCAAAACCATAAAGCCTAACTAAATAATATGGCTTGCCCTTATCTGAATGGTGAGTTATTCGAGCATTTAATCCTAAAGTTTTTAGCAACGTGGTAATTTCTATGATTAACTTTGAGCTACGTGACCCTAGAGAAATTGTAGGGTAATTGATAGTGAACTTATTATTTCTAATATTTATATTGCCATCAGTATCAAAAACTCCTCTGGCAAAAGCGATCTCCAACTTTCTATTTCCTTTGATCGCATCGGGCATACTTACAGTAAATGCTTTTGGGCTTTTCAAATTTAATTTGCATAAAAATTCAAATATATCTTTAGAATTAAAATAAACGCGATGGGCATTCAAGCCGCTAGACTCTTTAGCTAATCTAGGTCTGATGTCAAATAATTTCTCAATTAATGGAATATAAATATCTGTTAGAAATTTATAATCACAAGTTTTAACTTCTATAACATTTTTACCAACGTAACCATCGCCAGCAACTATGCCTAAAAAGTAAGCTAAATCACTATTAAGACTAAAATTTGTCATACGATAAATTAACAAATTCTATTTAAAAAAGCTACTTTTAATTAAACCGTTAGACCATCGGCCCAGCGATGGCTGCCATTAAGAATTTAAAAAGCTTTTAGCTAGGCTATTACCAGAGCTTTTTCCGCTTATGTTTTGCTTTCTTTTTAGCTGCCTGATAAAACGGGACTGCTTCTGCCCTAATGCCTTTCTTCCGCACTTCGTCTTCAAGCCTTACAAATCTTTCAAACAA
>CAYGXR010000044.1:0-3036 GCA_964354095.1 Candidatus Woesearchaeota archaeon | reverse complement strand
ATGTAACTATATTCAGTCTTGAGGCATAATCCTGGAACTCAAAAGTAGTAGCGATTCCTCCCATATAAGTAAAGCCGACGTAAATGCCTGTAAGTGTTAGCACTACTGTAAATAAAACGTATACAATAAGCTGTGGTTGTTCTATCCCTTTTCTGCTGTTGTGCATAATGGCCAAACTAAAGAAGCAAAGGGGGTATTAAAGGTTTATTTTAGTTCTTGCGGCATTAGAAAGTCTTTAAAAATTAACATTTGAATTTTAAGCATGACTGATAAAACTATTACCCTAAAACTTGGAAATCAAACAATTAGCCACCAGTTTTCTGCAGAACAATTCTTAACCGATTATGCTGCACAGAATAAAGGCGTAAGGAATCCATACGTAATTATGGAAGGTGTTTTTGGCGACAAAATGGAGTATAGCTTTTATCAACAGCCAATAATGGAACAACCATTTTTTGCCGAAGGCGCGCCGATGAATAAAAACAAGGATGGTTTTTTTAAACCAAAACCAGTTTCTGATCCGTCAAGGCAATTTTTGCTTTTGGGGGATGAAGAATTAAAGGAGCTTCCTTTCGAAGATGAACACAAATTCCAAAAGAAGGTGGGCAAGCTTTGGCCTTTCAATTATAGCGCTGAAAAAGACATACTTTTTGATGCGGGCAAGGCGTATTTCACCGGAAGGCGGATCATTTTTGACTCGCAATTTTCAACAGCTGATTTCGGTTCTCTGCATTTTTGGGGTCCAATAGATTTCCGAGAATTCGCGCAGTCAATTGGGCTTCCAAGCTTGGCGGTTCCTGTCCACGAAGATGACGAATGGAACAGGCCAAGACCTAAACCTATTGATGCTATCTTACTAGAAACAAGAGGAACTGGCGGGATAGCTCAAGATTCAGCTCGTCGAATAATCGGAACTTTTTACGAGCTAGATTATATTCTTAAAAAAGCTAGCGGGGAGGAAACCCAATTAGGCAAGACTAAATTCGATAGCTCCATTGTGCCGATCGAAAAAGAACTGCTAAAGGCTAAACCAACTTCACTAACAGACATCTTAGCAATGTGGCAGTATGCTAGTAATGCTGGCTTGATGAAAACAAACAGTTGCTCTTTTGATATTAGACACATGTTTAAGGAAAAAGTTACTTTGAAGAGAATAGCTTCTCTTCATATAAGTAAACCGTACCGTAATTAGACTTTTCTAATTACGAAATTATTCGTTCGCTCATCAATTTTAGTGTCGTTTGTATAGAGCTTTGTCATCTCAATTGTATACGGGAATTCGGCATACCAAAAGCCGGTATTATTTGCAAACTCCCCGCTTAAACCAAGTGCAGTCTTGTTGCCAATGCTTTGTTTTGTAAGCCCTACTTTATAGCCTTGAAGCATAAAATTAATTGTTTCTGCAGGAAACGCCAAGAATATGCCTGCTGCCACTGAGACGCGTGCTGCGTCGCAGAACATGGCTGCCCAACCAGCTATACTAAGGGTTGCACAGGCCGGCCCGCCTAATAGTAGCTTTTGAAATGTGTTTCCGGCGATTTCCGCGCCTCCGCCAGAATCTGAAACAAACCAATTAGGACAATCCTGCCTCATATAATCGCGGTCACAGCTGGAAGGACAGCTCGATTTAGGAACCATGTCCATTGGTGCTTTGTATATCGCAGTGCCCAATGCAATAGCTGTTGCGGCAAAAGAAGTTACGCCCCCTATTGCTGTGCCTATCAGGATACTATTAACTATTGCCGAATCAGGCGTCGGCTTATAATTTGCTACTGATGTTATAACCGCTGTTCCGAAAAAGGCTGCTGCTGTATTAAAACCTGCGGCGTAAGCGGACTGCCAATCCTTTACAGAAGGCCCAAAGCTAACTTCAGGCTTGCAATTTGGAGGTGTAAGCAGAACCTCTTTGTTGGCCTGGAACTCTTTGCATGACAGCATGTTCGCTTCTTTGCTAACTTGATTGCCTGCAGCATTGTAAATCGATGTTAAAGTTACGTCCATAAGATAAGCGTTCCATACTGCATACACAAAGTTAACTACACCCTCTGCTGAGGACAGGGTTGCCCAGATTACCGGGCCGAAGCCGGGTATGCCTACCACTGCTGCTTTCACAGACTCAAATGCGGCGTTTTCAGTAACTAATGGCGTCAGTCTTCCAACAAAATTTTTAACTATGGTTTTGGTCAGAACATAATCAATAAGGTTTGGTGCGTACGCCAGAACAGTTAATTGCATAGCGGTTGTGATTGCAACATTCCAATCGCCAGTTAGCAGAAATGCTGCGCCGCCTGAAACCGCTGCTGTCACGCCAAGCTTTCCAACTACTTTCACTCCGGTTACAATCTTACCGCCAGCATTTTGGAAAAATTTTGTCTGGCCAAATTTAGTGGCAAAGAACTTGAAAAAAACACTTTCTTTGGCGGCTGCCCGAGCTTTTGTAAACGGTATTCTTTGCAAAATGCGCTGCAAAAATGTTGGTTTTTCCATGGATTGCGCAAGTTTTTGGAAAGCCTTGTCTTCTTTTAGCGACATCAGGAATATTTTATCGGCTTTAGAAAATGATTTTTCCAATTTGGGATACTTACTAAAAACTTTAGTAACTTCAGGCCATTTGCCTGTTGCTAAGGCCTTCATAAGTGCAGTGTTGGCTTTGCCATTCTTGCCTAATTCGGAAAGGGCCGTGCTGCTAAGTTTTGCAAGTTGAGGATACTTATTTAAAAAATAATTCCTAGCTGCGAGTACTTTTTGTGTTGAACGCTGTGCAACAAAGCTGCGCGTTCTATCGACTGAATAGCCGGCAGCCCCAAAACCTGCGGCCACTGTTGCCTGGCTAGCTATAGAACTGAAAATTTCATCTTCTGTATGGGGGTGAACACATAACAAATTCTTGCTATCATCAATCTCCAAACTGCCGATGACTGGAAAGCCATTTTGGTCTGTTTCTGTGTAATATTCAAAAGTAGCGGTCTCAGGGGCAGTCTGCACCGTGTTTATGAGCGTGACAAGCTCTGTCGACAAAAATTCAGAGCTTGAGCT
>CAYGXR010000043.1:0-4088 GCA_964354095.1 Candidatus Woesearchaeota archaeon | reverse complement strand
AAGTCCGCGCATTTGACGGGTATTCGTATAGCAGCTATTCGAGCACATTTAACTTTACAGTAGATTCCATAATTTTAGACTGTAATCTTGGAACTGCGAACGTGACATTTGGCGAAGTGCAAATAGGAACTACAAATGCCGCTACGGGCAACACTTTGGGAGCTGGAGGAGGAACAATATACAATGTTACAGCGGATGCTTCAATCGCTACAAATGTAACCATAAAGGGCACAAATATGACTTGCCAAAGCGGCGGTTGCGGTGCTAACATAATGCCTGTAAGCCAGACCAAATGGTCTTCAAGTGAAAGTTCGGCGACAGATGGTGCAATGTGCTATGCAAATGGTTCTGCAATGCAGGAAACTGATGATAATGTACATAAAATTGCAGACTTCCTGCCCCAAGATGCAACAGCCTGGGAAAGATATTGGCTCGACGTGCCTCCCGCCCAACCACCAGGCACGTATAATGGAAATTATACAATTACGTGTGTGGCGGCATAAGGCTTTAATATGTCCGTATATTTTAAATTTAAGGAGACAAATGGCTAAACATAGTGATAATCATGTTGCAATTTTTGCACTTATTTTGATAAGCGCATTCATAGCATGTGCACTGTTTGCGCTCGGAAAGCCGAGCATTAGTGGGGCTGCAGGCAGCGGAACCGGCCTGGTTAATGTAACTGTAGGTACGCTATTAAGCGTAATAATGCTGGACAATTCGGTTGACTTTGGAACAGGTTATGTAACTTCGCCACAAACTTATGCTATGCTAGATTCTAATTCAACTACCTTGAACAACTGGACAAATACATCAACAGGTGCAGGTGGCTGGCCCGTCAGTACAGACTTTATAGTTATTGAGAACAACGGCAATAGCAACGTAGCAATTAACATAAGCGCAGCAAGCAATGCAAGTTCATTCATAGGAGGTTCGAGCAGCGGCGGACCAAGTGAAGAATATTTTTCTTTTGACAATGAAAGCAACTCATGTACCGGCACCTTACAGGTTAACTATACAACACTAACTACAGCACAATCAAATGCTTGCACTGTTCTTGCATTTGCTGATGATAATGATGCAATTAATGTATATTTCAGGCTGAAGATACCTTCTGATGCAGCAACCGGACTAAAGAGCAACACAATAACCTTTACTGGGTTTTAGTAAGGGCATGCAGAAATTATTATATACTCAATCGCAATAGAAATAGATATGTTGGGCCGCTTTTACATATACACACTATTAACGTTACTAGTAATTTTAACTCCGGTGTTGGGGCTTGGAATCATGCCCGGCGCAATAGAAGTACCCAATACACCGGGCGCGCAGTTTAACTACACTTTTCAAGTTATAAACAACGATGGCAAATCGATGAATGTAACCTTTGTAAAACAGGGCGAGCTCGTAGACTATGTTCAATTTGACAACACAACAGTTCTCCTGAACGATGGTGAAAGTATTTCATTTCCCGTCCAGTTTACTGTGCCAAGTACTCTTAGTTCAGGTGAGCACAGAGTCTATATCGGGGCTTTGCAAATTCCTGAAAATCCTACCGGCATCAATGCAGCAGTTTCTATATTGGCGCACATAAGCGTAAGGGCTATTTATCCTAGCACATATGCGGAGACTGAGTTGCAAGCCAAGGATATTAACTTGGGAGAAACAGAGCCGTTTATAGTAATAGTAAAAAATTATGGTTCTAACACAATAAATTCTGTGCAAGGCAATGTTGAAATATATAATGCCAACACCTTGATTGAAACCTTGCCGCTCACTGCAACGAAAGACATTGGATTACAAGAAACGAGCAATATGTATGCTAATTGGAAGCCTTCCAAACCAGGGCTGTATACTGCTAGGGCTTTTGTAAATTATGATGGTTCGCAGGCAATTTCAAACAATGTTACGTTTAGAGTTGGCGATGCCAACCTTGACTTACAGGACTTTACTCCAAAAGAACTGAAGTCTGGCGAGTTAAATAGAATTCAAGTGCGCGTGCAAAGCACCTGGAGTGAAAATATTAATGCTTTTGCCAAAATGACCTTGCTCAAAGATGGCCAGGTTGTTGCGGAAGGCTCCAGCCCCACAGATGCAATCAGGCCTTGGCAGGTACAGGATTTGGGTGTTTACCTGGACCTCGCAAATGTCGCACCAGGCACATATTCTGCAACAGCTATCCTCGAATATAATGACAAAGAAAAGAACATGACTGCTGATGTAACGGTTATTAAAGCAGCTAGCATGACACCAACTAACACCAGCTTAATTCCTCTAGCTATTCTGATCTTGGCGGTATTAGCTCTATTAGTTTATAGCAGAAGGAGGAAATCAAATAATGCACCAAGAACACTATTATGAGATGGATACTATTTTTGCTGGCACTTGCCATACTCGCACCTGCGGCATATGCAGTAGGAGTAGGTCCAGTCCTAATAGGTGTGCAAGATAAAGCAGGGCAGCAGCAGTTTACAGTGTACCTGATTAACGAAGAACCTGTTAGCAAGACTGTGACTGTTGAAAAGGACGGCTCATTGGCGCAGTATATCGGCCTGCAAAGCAATAGCGCAATTGTAGATGCCAATTCAGTAAAACCTTTCCAAATAATTGTGAGCTTACCCTCGAGTTTTGAGGGCGACCAGGCTTATGTCAGGTTTATAGAGCACATTAGTAATTCAGCGGGAACCAGCCTTAGCGCCTTTTCAGCCATAGGCGTGCGCCTTTATATTTCAAACAAGACGTCATTGTCTGGCGGAGGCATTGAGATTTCGGCCACGAATTCTTCCGCGTATACGCCAGTTACTATTACGCTAAATCTAAACTTGCAACAACTCGTAGAAGTAAATCCCAAGATTATAATTTTGGATGAGAATGTGATTATATATGACAAAGAATTTGGCAAAACAGCGATTAACGGAGCAAAGACTTTTGCCACAGTTTGGCAGCCAGAACTGGAAGGTGTTTTCACAGCAAAGGCAGAAGCCGCGCCACTAAGTTCAGAAAAGGAATTCACAGTTGGCAGCCCCCAAATAACGCCGTTAGATGCCTTTGCCACCGAGTACGACAATGAAACAGTGGTTACTATTTCGGCAAAATCTAACTGGAACAAGCCTGTTGATGCAAAAATGAATGTGCAACTTGCGGGTTTTGCCACAACAAAAACAGTGACGTTCGAAAATAGGGAGCCGAAATCTGTGGCATTCGAACTTGGTACTCACCTGCCAGAAGATTATATCATTACAATAACTATGAGCTTAGGGGCTGAAGTGACAACCGCCAGCTTTTCCAGCAAGGGAGAATTATTAAGCATGTCCAAGCCGGCAGGAAAAAACAATTACTTTCTTTTTGGTGTATTGATTATAGGCCTCATTATTGTCGGAACATTCGCCTTATACAAGATTAGGACCGGCCGCAACAAGGTCTATCAGTCCTCAAATTCAGCCAGCGTTTTCTGAAATTTTGCTTTTTCCAAATCCTTAATCGTGCCCCAGCTTTTCCGTATGTATTTTGCAAGGGAATTCTCCCAATGTGCCTTTACAAATTTCATAGTAATCGGGTCTGCAGGGTAGCCAGAGCCGAAATCTAATCCTATTTCTTTTTTTATTATTTCAATTTCTTCATCTCTTGTTACTTTGGCAATTATGCTGGCCGCAGAGCAAATTGGATAGTTAACATCAGCCTTGTGCTCTGCAATTATCTTTATGTTTTTATGAACGGAAGTTTTCAAAATCATTTCCGCAAATCTCCCCGCTTTTGGTGATGTAGGGCTGTCTACATAAACAACATCAGGGCGCAAATCATCAAGCAGCTCTGCAATCTTCAATGCTTCAAGCTGATTCAGATTCGTTCCGACAGCATTCCTGCTGTCAATTTCCTGCGCTGAAATAACAGAGATTTTGAAATCTTTTGATAATTTTGTCAATTTTTTGTAAAAGCTTTCCCTTTGTTTAGGTGTCAGCAGCTTAGAATCTTTTGGATTTAGTTTTTGAAGTTTAGGCATCTGCGCATCATCAATGCAATAGGCACAGATTACTAACGGACCGATTACCGGACCACGGCCAGCTTCATCAACTCCGCAGATTTTCATA
>CAYGXR010000042.1:0-1894 GCA_964354095.1 Candidatus Woesearchaeota archaeon | reverse complement strand
AGAAATCTGGAAAAATCATTAGTTGAAAATTCTGCCAGCTCTGCAGCCATTACGAAGACTAAAACAAAGAAAATTAAGGTAAAGGCTAAGCTTGTGAAGAAACCCAAGAGCCTGCCTCTTGTAATGCAAACGCAACGAGTCGCTTCTATTGAAGAAACTCCTAGCCTAGAAGGCTATGAAGTCCGTGCAGAGCATGTGCCTGCAATAATAGCCTATAGCGAACTTGGAAATAAGCCCGCAACGCTGACTGCACAGGAGCTTCTCGACAAGCCTCTGGAAGAATTGGAAAAAGACATTGGCAAGCGAGAGGCGCAGAATCTTCTGAAAAACATGAGAATCATTACTGCAATCATGCTTGGCAAGAACAAAAACAAGGAGCTATCGCGAATGCTGAACACTGATAAAAGTTTCACCTCAAAGCAAATCAAATCTCTGGAAGAGCAGGGCCTTATAAAAAGGGAAGGCGAGGGCAAGGAAACAAAATACGAAGTTGACCGCTTCAATGTCATGAAATTCCTTGGATCAAAGATTGTCATCAAGTGGAGCAAGCCTCAAAAAGATAACGCTCAGAAAGAAGGTACTAAAAATGGAAATGCCTGAACTACAAAAGAAAACAGTTGAAGTAAAGTATGAAATACAGCTGGGCAAGCTGCTCGGAGTCGCCCTTTTGGGCGTAGGCCTTGCATTGGTGCTAGGACTTTTCATCGGCAACGGCTATGGCTATGCAAAGGGCTTCAGCCAGGTTACTGTAGAAAAGCCGGCTTACTGCACTGCTGATACATCAGCAGGCATAGTGCAGGTAAAGTGCAACGAACTTGGAAATGTAAGCATGAAGGACTTCTGCACTTGGGCCAGCCCAGAGCTGAAAGAAAAAGTAAAGCTTGTCCTTATAACTTAGCGATTTGCATTTTGCTTAACTAAGTTAGCAAGCTGTTTTATTTAGGCACACTTTTCTTTTCTATTTCCTTGCTAAGCTCTCTCCCTAAAATTGTTGCCTGCGCCTTCATTGTTTTAATGGTGGCATCATATTGGTGCAGCCTTGCTGCCAAATCATTTAGGATATCATTCAGGTTTTGTGTGTCTTCTGTTACGGTTTCAGGTTCTATGATTTCAACAGAAGATGGCAGGTAATCGAACATTAAGCCCATCAGTGTTGCAATATCCTGAACATCGCAATAAAATTCAACAAAACCAGACCAGATTTTTGAATCTTTGAGTTGCACAGGCTCTCGCACCATTCTTTTTGTGACTTTAACGGCTTTAAGATTTTCTGCAAATTTTTCCCCGAGCAGAACAATTGTATGTTCAATGTGCTCTTTTGGAAAGCCAGCTACCTCAACAATCATTCTGGTCTTGAGCCATTTATGTTCTTCTGCCATGATTTTTATTTTAGGCTATGTCTTTTAAGGATTCTGCTTTCGCAGCAGCATCAGAAGCAGCAAGACTACAAATATCAGCAAGACTGCAGTGAAAAGCCAGAAAGCCAGTCCTATTGTCGTGCTGCCAGAGCTCCAGGCAGAAGTTCCTGCAGGAGCTTCTGTTGTGTAATTGCTGTTGATGCCTGAAGCCTTGCTTTGGTTTGGTTTTTCCTGCGCTTGGGAGATTACTGCAGTAGTATCATTCAAATTATTATTTTCCAGAATTTCTATTGCGGAAGTTTTGTCATACTTCTTGCTGTCTACAACAGCCCTGACTTTGAAAGAATATGTTCCAACAACAGCATCTGGCTTTACATTGTTTGTTAAATTTACAATTGTGCTTTTTCCTGCAGTCAGGTTAAGTGTCTGCAGGTTGCCTGTCCAGCCTCCTTCTGTTGCCAGCGTGCTGCCGGAGTACACATAACTGTAAATATCAACAGTCTTGGTTTCATTGAAATTATTTGTCAGCTCGATTT
>CAYGXR010000041.1:0-2174 GCA_964354095.1 Candidatus Woesearchaeota archaeon | reverse complement strand
ATTACTCATTTTTTGTTTTCTTTCTATTTTTTCTGGCACCAATTATTAAAAAATAAGGCAACTTTTGAATCTGTTAAGGTTTGTAAGGGTTTCTTGGCTTGCAAGTTTACCGACATTAAAAGCTTACCCTCAGAGAAGTTTTAGTTTTCCAGTGATTTTATCTATTTTAGCTTCTGAATCAGGGCCAATTCCAACAGCTGTCTTGGTGCCTGGCTTAAGCTGTGTGAGGCCGGCATCTGAAATTAAGACAGAAATCAATTTCGCCTTGGCTGCTTGCTGCTGAATCTTCTTTAGTTCGGATTCAGAATCAACTTTCAGAACAACTTTCTTGGCTCCAGCCTCTCTCCACGTCTGGACAGTTTTTGCATCGGACCTCAATGCAGATTCCACTGAAGCATGTGCGCATTGTGCTGCAATCTTGCCCTTGGATATTTCCAAATCAGTCCTTACAACTAGAACTTGTTTCATTTAAGTCCGCTCAATCAGTTCAAAATTAGCACCGCAATGCAGGCATTTTACCTTGACATTGACTTTGTATATCTGGGATGTTGGTATTGTGCTTTTGGTTGCGCCTAGCGCCGCAGAGCCGCATTTTGGGCAGGTTAAATTCATTTTTTCAGCCATTGTTTTTTCTCCTCGCTTCGACTTTTATAATCTTTCAAGCAGGGCTGCAATCATTAAAGGCAACAGTGCTGTTGCATCCCCTTCTATTGTAATGTGCTTTGCCTGTTCTTTAAGCTTACCCCAGCTTATTGCTTCTCTTGTCTGTGCTCCCGATAATGAGCCGTCATATTCAACTGCAGTTGTAATGTAAACTGCATATTCCATGCCCTTGTGGAACTGCGCCCACCATATAGTGTGATGTTTCGAAATGCCGCCGCCTATCATTAATGCGCCCATCTTCTTGGCGTCAAAAGCTATGCTGGCAAGCTGCTGCTCATCTGACAGCACATCCAGCTTGAAATCAGAATGTTTTTGCGAGAAAAGCCAGGCTTGACTTCCAACAGAACCGTCTGTTATGCCCGGGACGAAAATAGGAATGGAATTTTTCCAGGCCCAATACAAAATCGAAGACTCCTTGTTCTTTTCATTCTGAAGAGATTCTCCAAGAAAATGACAGAGCTCTGCTGAGGAAATTGATTTCCTGCCAGACTTGTAAACATTTTCCAAAACTTTTGTTACCTTGTCTTCTATAATTAGGCCGTAAGATTCATTTGGAACCAAAATATTGCCAAGCCTGTTTATGCCTTTCTTGTGCAATTGCGTGTCATCAAGCGTGAAGTCTCCATGGTAATAATCCTTCCAAACTCTTGCGTAATCATGATCTAGAAGGCCGCATGTTGTTATGACAACATCAACCATTTTGTTTTTTATTAAATCTTTAATGACGCCGCGCAGGCCTGTTGAGATTGGCGCGCCGGGCATTGACAGAATTTTCGTGCAAGCTTTATCTTTCATCATTAATTCCAAAATATCAACGCCAACCGCAATCTTTTTGGCGGAAAAACCACCTGCAGCATGCATCTGTTTGATTATTTCATTCGGCGTTTTGGCCTTTCCCAAGTCTATGTCTTTTACAGGCATCATCTTACAAAGCTAAAATAGTGACTTTAAAAATGCAACTATTAAACTTCTAAGCGCCTATCATGCCTCCGCCAGGTATTGACTGGACAGAGTTTCCAGAATAATCAATAGCAATAGCATAATAGTAGAAATATCCTGGCCCTGAAGGGGTAAACTCATAATTACAATCACCTTTTTGTGCCTGTATCGTGCAGGTTTTTGTTGGCGTGTCCCCGCCGACGTAAATTCTTATTTCCTTTACCTGCGCATTGTCATCTGAATGCGCTGAAATTGTTATCTTTTGACCGGCTCTTGCTGGCCAAGGCGAATAGCTAGCACCAAGCCAGGGAGCTGTTGAATCTAGATTTATCATCATGTTTTGCTGTGCTGACTGCACGGAATTGCCAGAATCATCAATTGCAACCGCATAGTAATTGTGCATGCCGTCGAATGTAAAAAATCCGTTATAGATACAATTTCCACTCTGCTTGTTTATTGGGCAGGTTTTTTTCAAGCCCAGGTCATTGTAAATTCTTATTTCCTTGACTTGGGAATTATCAGAAGCAGTTGCGTTGAATTTGATAAATTGGCCAACTACTGCACTTGACGGG
>CAYGXR010000040.1:0-8001 GCA_964354095.1 Candidatus Woesearchaeota archaeon | reverse complement strand
ATTTGCGGAAGCTTGGGCCTTTCATTTCCATTCCGGGCAGCATCTCTGACTCAAAATAATAATGCCAGGCCACAAAAAGAAGGAAAGCCAAAAACAAAGCCAACAGCACGCTGGCTACTGCGCCTAGAAATAAAAGGCTAGTTGCAAGTATGAGAGTGAAGGCAAAAATAAACACCCACAAAGTTCTTGAGCCAAAAAATACAAACTCTCCCTCAACATAAGGAGCTTCCAGGGCTTTCTCTTTTGTCCACTGCAGCGCTATTACCGGCAGCAAGGTGAAGAAAGGAACCAGATTAAACAAAGCGATTGCCAGATTGATAGTCATTAATTTTATTGCAATTGTGCCGAAAACAGGAACTAACGCTTTTGCAACTACT
Source organism: Candidatus Woesearchaeota archaeon (assembly GCA_964354095.1). Taxonomy (GTDB): domain Archaea; phylum Nanobdellota; class Nanobdellia; order UBA10117; family UBA10117; genus CAYGXM01. The sequence continues at coordinate 7,624 of CAYGXR010000040.1, read as the reverse complement.
GCCAATGCTAAATTTGAAAGTGGGCCTGAAACAGCAATGATTGACCTTTCTCTTGGGCCAATATGCTGCCAAGTCCTTCCAGGTCTCATCAGCCTTAATGGGATTATAGAAACTGCCCAGATGGCGGCAAAAACAAGCCAGCCATTTGTAATTACGAGCAGAATGAGCATCACCACAATTCCGGAAAGCCAAATTTGTGATTTGACATCTGCCAAAAATTTTCTCGCAACTATTTTGTGCACAAAATCATGAATTAAAATAGATATTGCAACCAGAATCAAGATTAAAATAAAGTTTGCAGACCAATTGCTAAGTGTTGCAGGTCCTGAAAATTTATATGCAAAGCCAAAAGCCAAAGCAACTATTATCGCAATAGAGTCCCTTATTTCTGTATTGCTAGTGGCCATATCGTAGTTTAAAACAAAGGAGCTTATAACTTTTACTAGAGGCTTGAGCGAAGCGAAACCTCTTTCACGCCAACTTTGAGAAGCTGTGCGGAAGTTTTATATCCTTTACACTCTCTAGAAATAACAAGCACACGCTACAGCTAAAGACTTCACAGTCTTTAAGGAGATTAAAAATGTTGAAAATGAGGAAAATTTCCGAGACCACTGCACTTAAGGTGTACACAGACGATGGCCTCTACTTCGGCGAAATTGAAGAGGCACTGATAAAGAACAACAAAATTGAGAGCTGGAAAGTACGCGCATCAAGAGAATCATTCTTAAGCAAGGCTCTTGCAGGCGCCAAGGGCGTTATCGTCCCGCACTTAATGGTCAAGGCAATCGGCGATGTGATGCTGGTCTCAAGAAACGCAGCACCATCATACTCGGAAGAAACCCCCGCAGCTTAATCTTAGATGGCAGAGTTTGCATTTAGAAATACATCGGAGCTAGAAGTACCTAAGTCAATTGTAAACCAGATAATCGGGCAGAATCACGCAGTTGACATAATCAGAAAAGCCGCTCTGCAAAGAAGGCATGTTGTTTTAATCGGCTTGCCTGGAACTGGAAAATCCATGCTCGGGCAGGCTCTTGCTGAACTTTTGCCAAAATCAGAACTTATCGATGTTATGGCTTGTCCAAACCAGCTCGATGACAGCCAGCCGCTGATTAAAACAGTGAAAGCTGGCGAAGGCATCGCGATAACAGAAAAGGCAAAGCTGGCCTTTTCAAGCTGGAACAGAAACCAGCAGATTCTGTTTTTTGGCTTGGCAATTTTAATATTGATGATTCCGTGGTGGATCCGCTCAGCCTATGGAGATATCATGGCTGCCGCATCTTTGGTTGCTGGCATGATGTTTGTCGGCGTTATTGCTGTAATGATTGGAATGGGTGCGCGAAAAAACACAAAACTGACAGAGCCAAAAATCTTAGTTGATAATTCCTCATTGCAGAAAGCTCCCTTTGTTGATGCGACAGGCGCGCACGCTGGTGCTTTACTGGGAGATGTTTTGCATGACCCTCTCCAATCCGGCGGACTTGGAACACCTGCGCATTTGAGAGTGCAAGCAGGAGCAATACACAGGGCAAACAATGGGGTATTATTTATTGATGAAGTCGCAACGCTTGATGCACATTCCCAGCAGGAACTTCTTACAGCTTTGCAGGAGAAAAAATATCAAATAACTGGCCAGTCTGAAAGATCTTCAGGCGCGATGGTCCGAACGCACCCCGTTCCTTGCGATTTTATTTTAGTTGCGGCAGGAAATACAGAAACTGTGCAGAAGATGCACCCCGCACTAAGAAGCAGAGTTCGTGGCTATGGCTACGAAGTTTATATGAATGATACTATACCAGACACGTCCGAAAATAGAGCCGCCTTTGCCCGTTTTGTAGCACAGGAAGTTACCAAAGATGGAAAAATTCCGCATTTTTCCAAAGAAGCTGTTGAAGAAATAATCAAAGAAGCAAGAAGAAGAGCAGGCAGCAAGGGCAAGCTCACATTAGTTTTAAGGGATTTAGGAGGTTTAGTGCGGGCTGCAGGAGATATAGCATCGGAAGAAAATGCAAAAATTGTTGAAGCAAATCATGTTTTGAAAGCCAAAAAACTGGCAAGGACTTTAGAGCAGCAAATTGCAGACAAGTATTTGGAGAAGAGAAAGGAGTATGAAGTAATAAAAACAGAAGGCGCTGTGATTGGGCGAGTTAACGGCCTTGCGGTAATAGGAACAGCAACGGCAAGTACAGGTACTATTTTGCCGATAGAAGCAGAGGTCACAACATCTAGCAGCAAATCAGATAGGAAAAGATTTGTAGCAACTGGCAAGCTTGGCCAGATTGCAAAAGAAGCCATTACAAATGTCTCAGCAATAATCAAGAAAAGATTTGGCCACGATATTAAAAAATATGAAACCTATGTTCAATTTCTGCAGACAGCAGACGCAGGAGTCGAAGGCGATTCTGCATCAGCAGCAGTTGCAATTGCAGTTCTCTCTGCGCTAAAGAAAATTCCAGTAAGGCAGGATACTGCAATTACAGGCTCGCTGTCAGTAAGAGGCGAAATATTGCCAGTTGGCGGAGTAACGCAAAAAGTTGAAGCCGCAATTGAAGCTGGCTTAAAACAAGTCATACTGCCAGAAGCGAATTTAGCAGACGTTGTGCTACCTAATGGCAAAACAAAAATAAAAATTATTCCTGTAAAAAAGTTTGAAGATATTTTCCCTTCTATTTTCACAAGCAAAAAATATCTTAGGTAAAGACAATCTATTAATCAGCAGTTATCTTATTTCCTTCGACTTTAAACTTTTTATCAACAAACTTTTCTGTAACAAAGATATTTGTCTTTGTATGCTCTGTTATTTCTGATGTTATAAAAGAACCACCAAACAAGCCCAAGAAAGGAATCAATTGATCGGCTATGTGCTTGTCAACACAAGCCCCGGAATTTACTTCTCTGAGCAATTCTTTAGCCGCTTCCGCACCCACAGTCTCTGCAGGCTTGTTTTTCTCTCCCAATGCGGATACACCAAGTTTGCAATTTTCAAATAAGGCGTGCGCATAAATCGCACTTCCCGGCGAATTCGATTTGACATAATTTGCAAATCCTTTCACTTTAGCATCTGTAATAAGCAAAGCTTTCTCAAAGCCTTCAATCTGCCTGTCCGCAACCTGCGCTTTAGCCAAATCAAGCGATGCAATTGACCAAACTTTAATGTCAAACAGTTTTCCCCTTGATGTTATGTGTATTGGTTTGCTATTTTTAATCGGATTTATTTCAATCTTAACCAAACCACCACCTTTGGGATAAAAACCATATTTTTCCACAGTAGGAATTATCAGCAAGCCAAATTTCTCAGCATAATCGCAAAAAATGTTCTGGAAAAACTCAATCGGCGGGCTCCAGGCAACATTTGTCCCGCCAGTTATTTCCAATTTAACTTTGCCAGGCGCAAAAGCGGCAATAGGCACGAGAGTTTGCAAGACTAATGTTACAGAGCCAGCCGTTCCAACATCAAACTTGAAGCCGCCAGTCTTAATTTTGCCAGGCTCGAATGTAATTTCTTTAGAGCCTAATTCTGCTCCAGTAAGCTTTGCGCCACAAAGCTCCGCAGCCGCCTTTATCCCAGCCAAATGTTGTGCCTTAAGGCCTGGTTCTGGTCTGCTCGCCCTTATATTGAACACGCGAACGGGAGTTTTTGTAATTGCAGATAAAGCTACTGCTGTGCGGAGAATCTGCCCGCCAGCCTCGCCAAAACCCCCATCGATATCTAACATAGGGTTTAAAAATCGCCTCTGATTTAAAATCTTATGCTTGACATTGAATTATTCAGGACAAAACCAGAAATCATTAGAGAATCACAAAAGAAGCGCAATTTACCCATAGAACCGGTAAATCAAATTATCGATTTAGATAACCACTGGCGGGAAGTTTTGCAGAAATTAGAAAAACTAAAACACAGCAGAAACATTGCTTCCGAAAACATCAACAAAATGAAGAAAGCAGGCAAATCTGCCGAGGCAGAAATCAAAAAAGTCAAGAAAATTGTTGATGAGATCCAGGTTCTTGGAAAAGAAGCAGAAGAATTCAAGGCAAAACGCGATGAGCTTTTACTGGAAATTCCAAATGTCGCTGACAAATCTGTACCTGTTGGAAATGCAACTAAAAACAAATTGCTGAGAAAATGGGGCAAGCTAAAAAAATACAATTTCAAGCTAAAAGGCCACGAGGAATTAGGGGAAGCCCTCGATATAATAGATATTGAAAGAGCTGCAAAAGCCGCAGGCGCAAGATTTTACTATTTGAAAGGCGACCTTGTCAGGTTGAATTATGCGATAATCAGCTTTGCGCTCGATTTGCTGAAAAAGAAAGGCTTTACACTAATGCAGCCGCCGTACATGCTGCGCCGCGATGTTTTATCGGGTGCAATCCCACTTTCTGCCTTCGAAGAAATGATATATAAAATCCAGGATGAAGACTTGTATTTAATAGGAACTGCAGAACACGCCCTAAATGCCTACTACAATCATGAAGTCTTGCCAGCTGAAAAGCTGCCGATAAGATTTGCAGGCATATCCCCTTGCTTTAGAAAAGAAGCAGGTGCGCACGGCAAGGACACAAAAGGCATTTTCAGGACGCACCAATTTGAAAAAGTAGAACAATTTGTCTTCTGCAGGCCAGAAAATGCCTGGAAAGAGTTCGATTTGATGTTAGGCAACACGGAAGCAATTTTCAAAGCCCTAGAAATTCCCTACAGGACGGTTATTTTATCAAGCGAGGAAATGGGCCGCGTTCCCGTAAAAACTGTTGATTTAGAAGGCTGGTTCCCGACACAAAACACATACAGAGAGCTAGGCTCATGTTCAAACTGCACCGATTACCAGGCAAGAAGGTCAAGTATTAAATTTACAAATAAAGGCAGAACTGCCTTTGTTGCAACACTAAACAATACAGCAATTGCAACAGAACGAGCAATAGCCTGCTTCTTGGAAAATCATCAGCAAAAAGATGGCTCAATAAAGATACCAAAAGCCCTCTGGAAGTATACGGGGTTTAAGGAAATTAAGGCAAAGAAATAGGCTTATAAACTGTTTACTGGAGTATATAATATGAAAATCCTTACAATTGGGGACTTACATGGCGATTTAGGTCAGGCCAAGAAGCTTGCCGAAAGAGCCGAGAAAGAAAAGGTAGATTTAGTCATATTTAATGGGGATTTTACATTTGCAGGCATCCATACGCCAGGCTTGCTTAAGGTTTTCAAGGACAAGGGCCTCAAACTAGCTCTATTGCCCGGGAATCACGAATCTCCAGACATTGCTGATTTTCTGAAATACAAATACGGCGCAATTGGCCTGCACGGCTATGGCGTAAGATTTGATGATATTGGCATATTCGGCTGTGGCTCTGCAGACGTTGGCTTGTTTCAGCTGCCAGAAGATGAAATTTATGATGTTTTGAAAGAAGGTTTCAACAGAATCAAGGACGCCAAAAAGAAAATTATGGTAACACATATGCACCCAGATGAAACTCTGATAGCTAGAATGAGTGGCTTCAAGGGAAGCAGAGGCATAAAGTGGGCGTTGGACAGTTTTAAGCCAGATATTTTATTGTCCAGCCACATGCACGAAACAGAAGGCTTAGAGGAAAATGTAGGCCCGACAAGAATAATTTCTGTGGGAAAAAGCGGTAAAATTATAGAAATCTAGCAAAGTAGCACTTTGCTAGGCCGGCGAAATTAATTGCATTTCGCCATGTATAGATTTTTTAAACTACCTATGCAGAATAGAGCTATGAGTTACACCCTGATTATAGCAGAAAAGCCGGCAGCAGCGCAAAAGATAGCTTATGCGCTCGGAAAGCCCGAAACAAAGAGGGCAGGCAAAGTCAGCTATTTTCAGGTACAGTCCAACGGCGATACGCTTGTTGTTGTGTCTGCAGTCGGCCACCTTTTCGGATTAGCAGCAAAAGAGAAGAAAAAATATCCGATTTTTGATTTGGAATGGAAACCCCTCTGGAAAACTTCCAAGAAATCCGCATTCTCAAAGCCTTATGCGGAAACAATTGAAAAATTAGCCAAAGAGGCAGATAAATTCATAGTCGCAACAGATTATGATATCGAAGGGGAATTAATTGGCCTGAATGCTCTGCGGTATCTCTGCCACAGACAAGATGCAATGCGAATGAAGTTCTCTACGCTAACAGCAACTGATTTGAGGCAGGCTTATGACGAAATTCTCCCAACTTTGGATTGGGGCCAGGCAGAAGCTGGCGAAGCTCGGCATTATCTGGACTGGATTTGGGGCATTAATCTCAGCCAGGCAGCAATGGCCGCTTTGATGGAAGTAACATTCAGAAAGACATTGTCAATTGGCCGAGTTCAGGGGCCTGCACTAGCATTTTTGGCAAAAAGAGAACTAGAAATACAAAAATTTATTTCAAAGCCTTACTGGCAAGTTTCAATAAAAACAAAAACCAATCCCGAAATAGAAGCCTTTCACGTCAAAGGCGATATCTTTGATGAAAAAGAAGCTAAAAAATTATTTGAAAAAGTCAAAGACAAGCCAGCCAGAGTTGCTGAAATCAAAACAACTGAAGAAACAGTTTTGCCGCCAGTTCCCTTTGACTTAACAAGCCTGCAAATGGAAGCTTGGCGCTGTTTTAGGATGTCGCCAAAATTTACGCAGCAAATAGCACAGGATTTGTACACAATGGCGCTGATATCTTATCCAAGGACATCATCCCAAAAATTACCGGCAACAATAAATTACAAAAAAATTCTTGGAAATTTAGGAAAACAAGATTTATACAAGATTTTTGCAGGAAAAATTCTTTCTAAACCAAGGCTAAAGCCAAGAGAAGGCGCAAAATCAGATCCTGCACATCCCGCAATTTATCCAACTGGAGAACTTCCAAAAACCTTAGACGTAAAACAAAGGCAGGTTTATGATTTAATTGCCAGGAGATTCTTTGCCGTATTCGCAGAACCAGCAATAAAAGAGGTTACAAAAGTAAGCTTTGATGCTGAAAAGGAATTTTTCAATTACACTGGAAACAGGGTTACAGAAAAAGGCTGGCGGGAATTCTATGGCAGCTACTCCCCAAAAGTTGAAAGCGAGCTGCCTGCTCTGCGGACAGGTGAAATTTTGCAGGAAAAAACACAATTCTACAGCAAAAAGACAAAGCCCCCGGCAAGATACACTTCAGCATCAATAATCCGAGAGCTTGAAAAAAGGGTATTGGGCACGAAATCAACAAGAGCTAATATTATAGACACATTGCAGCAGAGAGGCTACATTAAGGACACGTCTATAGAAGTTACAAAATTAGGGCTTGAAATTGTGAAAACCTTTGAGAAATATGCGCCAGACATCCTTTCGGAACAACTGACAAGGCATTTTGAAGACGACATGGAGCTGATAAGGGAACGGAAGAAAAGCCAAGATGAAGTTTACGCAGAAGCCAAAAAAGTTTTAGCCAAAGTACTGAATTTGTTTAATCTGCACAGGGCTGAAATCGGCAAGGAATTGAGCGTTGCAGTCATTGCCGGAAGAAGGGAAGAATCTATCTTGATGCCCTGCCCAAAATGCGGCAAGGGCGACTTTAAAGTGATTGTTTCTAAAAAATCAGGAAAACGGTTCCTCGCATGTTCAAAATATCCTGATTGCAAAACTGCCTGGCCTCT
>CAYGXR010000039.1:0-4874 GCA_964354095.1 Candidatus Woesearchaeota archaeon | reverse complement strand
TGGCAATGCGGCTGTGAAATTAAAGAATTTACTGGGTAACTTGGCAAGGCGGCTTGAGACATCCGCCTCCTCCGCCACCGCCTTCACTTGGAGGGCAAGGGACTGCTGCAATAGTCCCTTCACAAAGAGGGGTAATGTTATCAGCAGTGTTAGCTGTTCCCGATATTACTTGTTGAGTAGACAGGCCACATCTAATATCCTCATAAGCATTATTACAAACAAAATTCTTATCGATTTTAGTATTTTTGGTATCGTGCTCTTGAATAATACCATAAAAAGAATTTGAAACAATATTATTAGTTATATGCACATTATCAAAAGACGCAACATAAATGCTTGTTGAATCAGTAATACCTTCAAAACAAGCATTTATGATATTTGATTGAATTGATATGTTTTGGGGTGCGATGCCCTGCATTTGAAGTATTTCGATGCCTATTGTAGAGCTTCCCCCATTGCTTACTTTATTTCCAAGAACATTTATATTTCCGCCGCCTGCAGAAATGCCCGAATCTTTCATATTGGTAAGCTCATTGTTTACCACAACTACTTTGTCACCGCCGGCCACTATGCCAGAGCCATAAGAATCCGCCTTGCAATTTTTAATAAAGGTGTTGTTGGCAAAGCTGCCAATAGCAACCCCCGAACCAGGGCCTTTAAGGTTAAAACCATTACAATTTAGAACAACATTTGGAACAGCAATGCACAAACATATACCTTGGTTTGTACCGTTTATGCCACTGCTATAACAGCTAAAATCTACGCCGCTGAGATCTTTTGTTAGTGTGTAATTGCCTGGAGATGTTATTTTTTGACATTTATCTATCGCAGTAACGCCACTTACTGGCGGACCTGAAATGGTAGAAGGTATGCGCATTTCGTGAGTCTTTGTACTAAGTGTGTTATATTTAGTTGCACCAATTAATGCTATTTGCTCTTTAAATTTGGTTGGCTTGAAGTACTGCGCGGTTTCCGGCGCCCCGCTCAAGATAACTGCTGCAGCTATGAGAATTGCAATTGCTAAAGCAATTTTGGCATTAAAACTGAGTTTGCTTTTCTTCCTTGTGGCCATCATTATGTCTTGCAATTATTGGTATATATGAATTACGGTGAAAAACAAAAGAATAGGAGCGGCCCCTTATCGGGACCGCAGAACCCACGATATCGCAACTGTGTTGCGATGGAGGTGCTTGTGGGAGTATCACGGCTTCACAAAGCCGGCATGTTGTCGTATGGCTTGCGGCCATACAACTTTCGCATTTGGATGAACCAATTACGGTTCGATGAATATGTGGCCCTCCCCCGAAATTAAAGGGGGAGGCAAGTGGATTTACCTCCTTACGGTTTCCGTCTTATCTAAGCATATCAATGCCGAGTTCCTGGTTGAACTCAGTTGCCCTTGCTGCACTGTAAGTCGGCTTGCCGATGACAAATGGGCTCTTTACGCCTGCAATTATTGTCATAACTCGGATCTTGCCGGACAGCTTCGGGTCAATTCTTGCGCCCCAGATGACATTTGCATCTGCGTCCATGCTTGCAGTTATCAGCTGGCCTACTTTCTCTGCCTCATCTAAGGTCATGTCTTGTCCGCCAGTTATGTGTATGATTGCGCCTGTGGCTCCATCATACTTCACATCAAGCAATGGATTGCTAAGGGCTCTGTGTACAGATTCTTCAACCCTGTTTTCAGTGTCAGATTCACCAAAGCCGATTACAGAGACTCCGCCTTTAGACATTACTGCCTTGACATCAGCGTAGTCCAGGTTAATCAGTGATGGCACTGCAATAATCTCTACAATTGACTTGATCATTGTTGCAACTATTTCATTGGCAACTGCAAAGCTCTGCTGTATTGGCAAATTTCCTGCGATGCTTGACAATCTGTTATTGTCAATAACGACAACAGTATCCGCAATCATTCGTAATTGCTTCAAGCCGTACTCTGCCTTGTCGATTCTTGCCTTTTCAATGCTCCAAGGCATTGTTACAACGCCGATTACAATTGCGCCTAGTTCCTTTGCAATCTGTGCTACAACAGGTGCTGAGCCAGTTCCGGTTCCGCCGCCCATGCCTGCACAGATGAATACCATGTCTCCGCCACGCAAGGTCTCTTTTATCTCAGAAACATTCTCTTTTGTTGCCTGTGTTCCCTTCTCAGGGTCGCCACCGCAGCCTAAGCCTCTTGTCAGCTCTCTGCCGATAAGAATTTTCTTGTCAGCGTTTCTATTATCAAGGTGCAACTTGTCTGTATTAATTCCGACAATCTCTGCGCCCTTGACGCCTTTGTTGTACAGCCAGTCGGCCATATTAATGCCGGCTCCGCCACAACCGATTACTTTTATATTGGCTGTTCCTACCAACATATCGTCGTCACTTGCTTTTGCTGTTGACGCTTTGAGAGCGTCTTGTACGATAAACTCCATGGCCGATTTGAGTGGTAGCTTATTTATTGCTAAATCGCTCCCACTTACCTCCGTTCCGTTTTTTGGATTGGTGTTTTATCTATGAAACGCCTTTTATAAAAGGCTTTGTATACTTGAGTATACAAATGCTATGTTGTTCGGTTTTTCCAATTGCAATGCATATGAAATCCATTTGTCATGCAAATGAAAGCTATGCCAAAGAATTCTGCAGTTCGGTTTTGCAACCTATGGTAAAAGTAGTGTTTTCAAATAAGAAACCTTATTTCAATTGGAAATCAAGCACAAAACCAAGAAAAAAGTTTGTCACTCACCAAATTAAAACAAATTTTCTGTCCATAACGCTAAAACTTGAGATATTGAAAGGCTTAAGAAACTTATCTGCACTTCTAAAGCATGCCTAAAAAAGAAAATGCTGCTATGCGAGCAGTAGAAGGGCGATCTTCAGATGCTAAAGAACTTATAGAACAATTAACCTGCAGGGCTAGGGATGCCTGTGACCTTGAAGACCTCCTTCTCAACGCCATCAACTCATTTTTACAATCTTTACCAGATGGAAAAAGGATTTACGGTGGGAAACGGCCGATAGGCCAGATAGAGCTGTTATCTCCAACAATAGACCCGCCTGAAGTAAGAGCGGAGGGCATAATCACGATAGACTTTAGACCAGCTGATATAAACAATTATAGTTGTGGAGTAGCTCAAATTAATCTCAGAAACAAGACATACAGCATTACCTTGCCCGAAGGCTTTTCTTATGGACCACAATTTATCAAAGATACTGAACAGGTTATGAAGTATCTAGGCTTAAGGAAAGTCAAAGCACGCAATATTTAAATGCGGCATTCTTCTCTAAATAGATATTGGCCATGAAATTTAATACTGGAGACAGGGTTGAAGTCAAGACCAAGGAAGGCAAATTTGTTGGATATGTCATGCCTTCTGCAGATGCTAAAATTCTCACGCTCAAGCTGGATTCTGGCTATAACATGGGACTTAAGTTAGGCAAGGATGTTAAAATTAAGAAAGTTGGAGCCTTGCCAAAAGAAAAGCCTGTGCCTATAAAGCCGCCATCAACGAAAAACCTTCCCAATGTTGTTATAATAGCTACCGGAGGCACAATAACTTCTAAAGTTGATTATGCAACTGGCGGAGTTTCTCCTTTGACAAAGCCAGAAGATGTTCTGCTGGCTACTCCAGAATTATTGCATATTGTCAACATAAAGAAAGTCATAGCGCCATTTGCGATGGTTTCCGAGGATATGTCGCCAAAAGAATGGCAGACCATTGCAAAAGAAGCTGCAAAAGAGCTAAATCAAGATGATGTCTCAGGCGTGATTGTTACGCACGGCACAGATACATTGCATTACACTGCTGCCGCATTGTCATTTATGCTGAAAAACCTGAACAAACCTGTGGCTTTAGTTGGCGGCCAGCGCAGTTCAGACCGCGGGAGCTTTGATGGCGGCATGAACTTGATTTGTGCGGCTCATTACTGCAAATCAAACATTGCAGAAGTTGCGATTGTGATGCATGCCAATTCTGCCGATAATTTTTGCATCGCAAGCAGAGGTGTTAATGTAAAGAAAATGCACACATCAAGGAGAGATGCTTTCAGGCCCATAAATGAAATGCCTTTAGCAAAAATCTGGCCAGATGGCAAGATGGAAAAGCTAAATTCTATTATAAGAGATAGAAATGATAAAGAAAGAGTCAGGGCAGATGTTGATTTTGATGACAGAATTGCCTTAGTGAAGTTCTTCCCGGGCGCAAATCCTGATGCACTAGGCCATTTTATAGACAAAGGCTACAAAGGCATAATCATAGAAGCAACAGGCCTGGGCCATGTTGCCACAAACCCCTCGAATAAGAAGAACAGCTGGCTTGAAACAATCAGGGAAGCCACAAAGAAGGGAATTTTCATTGGCTTCGCGCCGCAATGCCTTTACGGCAGGTTAGACCCTTACGTTTATTCTCCAGCGCGGCAGCTGCTGGATGCTGGTGTTGTTTATCTGGGAAGCATGCTGTCCGAAACAGCTTTTGTAAAGCTTGGCTGTGTGCTTGCTCACACAAAATCCAAAACAGAAGTCAAGGACCTGATGCTAAAAAATGTAGCTGGCGAAATGGTGGAAAAGATCTCGCCAGAATCTTATTTATATTAATATGGATGTTGACTATAAGAAAATTGAATTAAAATCGGGAATTGAAATCCATCAGCAATTGGCTACAAACAAATTATTCTGCAGCTGCTCATCTGCGATAAGGCAGGATGAGCCTCACTTCAAGATTATCCGCGAGCTGAGGCCGCTTGCCGGCGAGCTTGGCAGAATTGATCCCGCTGCAATTTTTGAAAGGAAAAAGAGAAAGCATTATGTCTATGAAGGCTATAATGATACAACCTGCCTTGTGGAGCTTGATGAAGAGCCTCCGCATCCAATAAATGAAGGAGCCCTC
>CAYGXR010000038.1:0-3400 GCA_964354095.1 Candidatus Woesearchaeota archaeon | reverse complement strand
CACAGATTGGACAACTTTCTCGATGACCCAACAGGGATTGATTTCGTTCACGCCAACAATCGCCGATTATGGCTTGCACAAAGTCATAATGACAGTGTCTGACAGCCTGCTGAGCACATCAAAGACAATCTACTTTTTGGTAACAGAATCTTCAGATGATGGCTCACTGTTGTATTCAGACTTTACAGTTGATGATGTTACTGGCGACGACTCCGAATTAAATCCTGGGGACACAATAGATGTCAGCTTCGACCTTGAAAACAAGATTGCGCTAGACATCAACAATGTCAAGACAACAGCATGGCTTGAAGACACTAATGGCAAGCGGGTAACTGACAGGGTTGAGCTTGACAGCGTCGATATAGCCTCAAAAGATTCCGAGGGCCAGGATCTTAGCCTAATAGTGCCCTTGGACTCAGATGAAGGCACCCTGTATTTGTTTGTGAATGCTGAAGGCAAGGATGATAACGATACGGTGAGGTCTGCATTAAAAGTTTACGAATTAGATGTAACAAAGCAGGACCATGACATGGGTTTTGACACAACTGCAATAACACCAAGCCCTGCCTTATGCGGGCAAACTGTTGACATCACTGTTGATTTGTGGAACATAGGGAGCGAAAAAGAGCAAACGAGGTTGAATGTAAAGAATTCAGCTCTTGGAATAGACGCGTACACAGACCCATTTGAACTTAAAGATTATGGAAGCAGCAGGGAAGTTGTAAAAACAATTTCAGTGCTGCTTGGCAGCAACATAAAGCCAGGAGACTACACCTTAGATATCAGCGCGACTTACAACAGCGGCAAGGATACTGAAGGAACTACTGCAACAATGACTGTAGTCTGCTCAGGTTATGTCGCAGGTACTGATGAAGGCACAGGAAATGCCGGAGCAGGCGCCTTGACATTTGCATCTACAACAATAGATGGAAAGCAGGGCCAGCAGTCAAAGATATCCGCGACTTTGAAGAATACAGGAACGACAGCAGCAGTCTACACTTTTGAATTAAGCGGACTACAGGACTGGGCATCCGGCTTTGTAGAGCCTGATACAGTAACACTAGCAGGCGGGGCCTCGACAGATATCTTTGTTTACGTAACTCCAAAGACTTCTGCAACTGGCGATAACACTGCAACGCTGACTGCAAAATCAGGCGGAACTGTAGTTGAAACACAAACCCTTACTGTAAAACTGCCGGCAAAGCCTACATTGAGCATAACAAGCCTTGGAAACATGCCAAATGTCGACGAAACTGCAGCTTTGCTGATAATTGTAGGCATAATCGTTGTGATTGGCCTCATCATTTTAGGCAAAAAGCGCGCAGCAGCCAAGGCAGTTGAGACATACGGAAACAAGAGAGGCCGCAAAGGTCCTGAAGAAGAGTAAACTCTCCGAAGCAAAACCAAAGTTTTGCGAGGCCTAGCTGAACGAATTCAGCTCGGTCTCAATTTTTCTTTTTTAATTTGGTTATTTATTTGTTTACTCCAGCAAACACGATGCCAAGTTTTAAAAAACTAATTGTTGGAATATTGATATGGCAGACTTAGATCTGGCAAAGGATGTGCTTACTTTAGACGAGAACAGAAAATGCCCTATAAAATACACTGAGAAAGGCATTCAAATTTCAGTTCCTACTGACGAGGGTTCAACAACTATTACATTCTCGCCGTATCGGGTAGAAGGAACAAATATAGTCTGTTTTGTAGAGAATGGCCGAATTATAGAACGGCCTGATATCAATCCAATTGACTTAGGGATGCTAATTCAGAAATACGGAAAGAAAACAGGCCAGCCAATCCCGGTTATTGCCAGAGAAATTTTCTTTGGTGTCAGAAAGCTTCAGGACCAAGTCACCAATCTGGAAAACACGCTCAAGCAAGTTCCTGTTAGCCCTGCTAGCAATTATGAGGCGCGCATCTCAGCGCTTGAAAAAGCGCTAGGCGAAGTAAGAAGTGGGAACGACACAGAAACAAGGCTTACAAATTTGGAACTCGAGATTGGTACAATTGAACAGAGCTTGGCAGAGCTAATTGAACGCCAGGAAAAGCAAGAATATGCACCTCCGCAAGCAGCAGCACCACAAGCTTCTGAAACGCAAACGCCACAAGGTCCTGAAACTCCAATACCCCAGCCGCAACAGCCAATAACAAATTCATATAAAATGTATGAGAATCCGCAAAATCCAAATGCAGTGCTTGAACGCATTATTCCTGATAACCAACGGACTATCTATCTATTTACTCCTGATGGAGTTCTTGACAAGGACAGGAAGCCCATAGAAAATCCTGAGCCTGACATTTTGGAAAAATATGCCTATTGGCGAGATGCCAAGGCTGCCAAAAGCGAGGCAAAATGAAATTCCCAAATGAAGAGCCGAAAAAGGCAATTGACACCAGCTGTCTTTCCTGCGGCGACAAGTTTCCGGTTACGAAAAATGAATGCCCAACCTGCGGGGAAAGCCGCTGCACTGTTGACAAAGACACTTTAGAGTTTGTCATCAGAATTGGCGGAGATGTGGTGCGGTCAAAAACTCTGCCCAGCGCGCTAAACAACATTCAACAAAAATACTGCCCGCAAGCAACAGCGCAAGAGCTTGGGGGCATGGAAGGCGAAATTAAGGAAGAACTCTTGCAGACCTTGCAAAGCATCTTCGGAGACGAAACCAAGGAACTGGCTACTAAAAAGATTGGAGGCAAGGATTTCGCTTATGTTCCTCTCGCAAAAGAATGCTATTTTCTTGTCGGCGGAAGTTTATGGCGAGATATCCTCACAGGCGACAGGGTTCCTTATGCAGATATAGTAAAAGAGGCAAAGCAAACTTTAGCGCCCCAACCAGTAGCAGCCCAAGGTGACCCTTACAAAGAATCATATCTCAGCAAAAGAGCAGAGCAATCTGAACAGACTACAGCAACACCAAAACAAGTACAACAAACACAATCAACACCTCCCGAGAAACAAAAACAAGAGCCACAGCAGGAAAAACCAAAACCAAGGGAGCTTGTCAAAGCTGCAGTTGAGGCAGGCGGGCCAATTGAAGCTGAAGAAGATAAAACACCATATAAGGCAAAGCAACAGCCGCCACAGCCGTCGCAAAAACAACCCAAGCCAAAACCGCAGCCTCCTATGCCATACGATGATTTGCGCGAAACTGTCAGCGATTTGATACAATACACAGAACTTTTAGGAAAGGAAATAGATGCTATAAAAGAACCACAGGGTGATGCAGATTCCTTAGAAAGCAGAATTAGTGAGCGGCTTGATGAAATACAAGCGCGCCAAAAACATTTGCATAATTATACAACTTACCTGGGAGAGCAGGTTGAAACACTGAAACGCACGAATCTTTTAGGCAAGGCAATTTCAGATATTTACCATGGAATTATCAGAAAGCTGAAAGGC
>CAYGXR010000037.1:0-5102 GCA_964354095.1 Candidatus Woesearchaeota archaeon | reverse complement strand
AATGCCTTTTCAATTGCCCATTTTATCGCTGTTTTAGTTGCTCTTGTATCAACTATGAAGATAAGTTTGTTTTCTGCTTCCATCTGCCTTACTGCTTTTTCTGTTGACAGCGGATACTTCAAAACTTCATATGGATCTTTTGCTTCGTTTGCCATTTTAGCTGAATAGTTTCTCCTTTTCCAATACATCAATAGCGGATTTTGTCCAGATGGTCAGCCTTGCAGGCTGTGCTCCTGGCGCCAGAAGTGCAGCATTAATGTTTTTTACAGGAACGATATCAATTCCAACTAAATTAGCTGCTGCCTTCTGCAGATTGCATGATTTTGAAACAACAATTAATGGGCCTGCCTTGATTTTATATTTCCTGCCGCGGGCTTTTCCTTTTCCAGCTCGGATTTTTTTCTCTTTTGTCCTGATTAATTCATCCCGCAGGCCTAATGATTTTAATAATTTGTAAGCCTCTCTGGCTTTTTTCATATCTTCAATTTTGCTTTCTATAATAATTGGCACAATTTTTACATTGCCTAGTCTGTGCTTCTTTGCTACAAGTTCTAAAACAGACGTTGCTGCAATTGCGCTTCTGATTGCCTTCCTGTTTTCCTTCTTGTTTATTCTTTCCCAGAATATTTTTCCAGCTTCAGGCGGAAAGTTTTTTATTCCCTTTACTGTTTGTCCGCCTCGAGCGCCGACCCATCCAAATTGCGACCCCCTGTGCCAAAGTGATTTTCTTGCAACACGAGAGATTCCTTTTCCGTAAGTTCCGCCATATTTTCGCCTACGCTTTGGCCAGGCTTTTCCCTGTCTCAAACCAGCCAAAGGATCTGTTCCATAAGCCTGATGTTGTGTTGATAAAACTGCAAGGGCTGCTCTCTTAATCAAATCCTCGCGCACCGGCTCTGAAAACTGAATTGGCAAATCTACATCTGAAATTTTCTGCCCTTCAACTGATAATACTGGAATTTTCATTTTAATCAGCCTTGCTGGCTCCTTACACTAATGTGTATGACATCTGGAGCCTGCTCGAAAAGAACTCTGCCGGGCCTTATCGGAAGTGTCAGCATAACCAATCTTTTCTTTGTTCCAGGAATTGAGCCATCAATTAACATTAATGAACTTTTTACCAGTCCATATCTTGAAAAACCAGAACTTGGGTTTATGTTTAGAGTTTTTGCATCTGAAATCTTGAGAATTTGCTTGTTGTAATCTGTTCGCTTGTGAAAGCCCATCTGGCCAGGCATTGCAATCCACCAGGCAGTTACAGGAGGAGAAATTGGGCCCATTGTCGCCCTATGCCTTCTGCCGAATTCAGATTTGTGTGATGCTAATTTAACGCCGAATCTCTTGATGTCGCCAGCAAAGCCCTTGCCTTTTGTAACAGCGTGTACATCTGCATACTGACCTGCCTTAAAGACATCATTTACTGAAATTTCTTTTCCCAAAACGGAATTTGCGTAATTGAATTGCTCTTCGACAGAACCGCCAACAGGAATTTCAAGGATTTCAGGAGTCTTTTTTCCAAATCCAGTTTCATCAGGCTGCGTGTATGACAAAATTCTTGCATCGGACGCCTGTGGTAAGCTCTCTTTGAGTTTTTCCGGGGTTAGCTTTTTCTTCTTCGGCAAATCCAGCCTTCTTGCCAACTCTTTGTCCAAATTATCTGCCCAAACTTCGCCAATTGCTTTAATTCCATAAGGCGTAGTTTTGTACAATCTGACACCCAAAACTTTCAAGGGAGGAGCTTCTATTATCGTTACCGCTCTCATTATCTCTTCGCCTTTTGTCGGCGATTTTGGCCTGTTATCAACCATGATTATGGAGATCATCCCAGCTTTGTAGCCTGCAAAACCGAGCAGCTTTGCCTGCTTGCTTTCGGCCCAATTTTTAACATAAGGAGTGATACGTTTGGCTCGCTTTCGCGGCCATACACTCAGGCTTCCACGACGCGGTCTCTTTCTTTTGATATGTCCCATGCTACAACTTCAAAATGGATGGCCAAAACTCAGGCGTTCCATTTTTGCGGGCCAACCAAAGTTGCCCATTGCTAATGGAGGCTGTTAACCCGTGTCTGCCTTCAAAATGAGGTTTTTAAATGTTTCACTCCTATTTTTAGATATGCGAACAGAAATAAAGCGAAGGGTTTCATTCCCGAACAAGCTGGCTGGAGAGCCAGGAATCAGCCTTTTGTTTGCAACCTGGCTGAAAAAAGAACCGGGGGATCGCAACACTTTGAGGTATTTCCTGCAGAAAAAGCAGGAATTCAAAGGCTTGGAGCTGATTTGTGCAGATGAAGATTGCAAGGAGCCCAAATCGCTGGCAGATTATGGCTGCACCGCGGATTTTGAAGGTGGAAAATGCGATGTGCGCCCATTGAAACTTCAGGCAGATGTGATAGAAGAAGACGGCATTGAAAAAATCGTCCCGAGCACGCTGCGGATATGGTGCCCAAGGGGCCATAATCTGTATGGCAAGCGCTTCGGTGCAAGATGTGAAAAGGATGGCGGGCGGCTAAAATATTTCCTTGTCGGAAACGAAAGGGATGAATTTTTGCTCTACTCAATCCTGGAGCTTTCCCATGGCTTGGGCTACAAGACAACAACATATTATCAAGCCTTTTTGAGTTGCGGCGGCAACGTGAGAAAGGCGCTGAACTGGCTGGCTGAAAAAGGCCATTTAGAAAAAAAAGGAATAGATCTGGTTTACAGAAAGTGGATTAATGAGCCTGATGCTTACAAGATTACTATAAAGGGCGTAGAAAAATATAACGAACTAAAGAAAACTCTTAGCACTTTTCTGTACAGGGAATTTAGCCGTCTCCTCTATTCAAGAGGCAGTTATTTTTGGAAAGTCAGGGAACCTTTGGAACAACAAACCAAGAGATATGAAACACTTGTCACACAAATGAAAATCAATGAGCTTCCGCAGGAAACGCTAGACCAGATTTGCGCAGAGTTTACACTTGATAATGTTTTTTACAAAAGACTTGAAAAAGCAATTAAAAATAAAGCTCTGCCTGAAGACAAAAGGGAAAGATTTAGGGCTTTAAGAAACCAGCAACTTAGCCAAGAATGCAAACTCGAGCTAGTGGGGGAATTTGAAATGAAATTCAGAGGCGTAAAAAAGGCTCTTGCAATAAAGCTCAGGCACGATTTGGAAGAAAAAACACAGGCTGTTTTTCCTCTCCTGGAAAAGCTTTACAATAATCCTGGCCACATTGCAATCGAGCGGAACGGCTGCGTCTATACGTTTAGCATACCTCATCTGATAAGAGATGAAGATTCAACTCTGATTGCGCATGTGCCAAGCGGCTATCTGCCGCAGATTTACGAGGCGGATGCGAAGTATGCCGATTGGAGCCTGGCGGGGGCACTATGACCTGGGCATTTTATTTACATCCGTATGAAGTCGCTCTTGCGGCTACAGAAAGTCTTGATGCCGCAAAAGAGCACGTACAAGGCAAAAATAAAAGCCATACGCCTATGAGTGCGATTCCGGATATTAAGTCTGAAAGGAAAAACTTTCTTGAAAATCTAGAATTCAAACTTCAAAACCGTTTTGAAGAAATTCCGCCATATGCCATAGAACTTTACAAAACAAAACATGCAAAAGCTCTCAATTATATGACATCCAACAAACATGGCATAGGCGGCAGGCCTAATGCGGTTCTTTTGCTGGATAGGAAACTGGCACTTTTGCAATTCAGAACTTATTTCGATGATGTCAGAGACATAGATGTTATGCAAGGCGTAGGCCTTAATTTGATTATAAGATGCAATAAATCCCGCATTGCAAACGCATTCTACACTGAACATAAAGCAACATCTGTAAGCGAAAATATTTACTTCTTAACATCTAAGGGTATTTTGGAGCATCCAGTCTCAACAAATGAAGAAGAAAAATTCAAGTTGTACGCCAAGATGCTGAGGCAAAAGATTGCTCTCGATTAAATTTCGGCTGCCTGTTTGTAGTCTTCCCTTTGCCCTCTTTCTTCCAATCTTAAAATGATGTAAGGCGTGCATTCGCAGGCTTTTCGCAAGGGGCACATTACTTCATAGCCCAGACCTGCTTGCTGAATCCCGCAGGGCTTGTACCATGTCCCTTCCTTTTTAACAGACGGAATATCACAAGGTATCTTGTCGTCAAGGTTCATTTTCATTCCTGCTTTTCGATTTTTCTTTCATGCATGAGCATAAGTTTCCGGCCGATCTCGGCCCCGACCGGAAGGAGGCACATGGCTACTGGCCACTTAAAAATTCGCCGAGCATGAGTTTTTCCTGCCTTGTCCAGGCAGTTTCGAACGGAGGATAAAAGTCCAATTTTGCAAGCTTTTTTGTGAAGTCAATCATCCGCATTGTACCCTTCGCCATAATAGGCACCTTGAGTTTCTTGCGCACAATCTGCTTCAGCAGCCTGTAATATTTGTTAGCCTGGCTATCTTCATCCAGATTAAACAATTGTATCCCCCTCAACGCTTTCATTTGGAAACCGTATACTTACGATATGTAAGTTTCTTGTATATAAAGGTTTCCCTTTGTAATTAAACACTTACAAATAGTGATTTAGCGGCGATTAGCTTTTAAATTTGACCTTTCATAATTATAAGATAATGCTGGATGCAATTGATATAAAAATTATTACAAAACTTGCTGTTAATGGCCGCATCTCTCTTACCGAATTAGCAGGCGGCACAAACCTGTCTAGAGTTGCTATTGCGAACAGGCTCGATACACTGATGAAATCAGACATACTGAAAGTTTCGGCTCTTGTAAATCTAGAAAAGCTAAATTATCAAACACTGCTAGTTGAGCTGCAGGTTGACAAGCCAAAAATCCCGCAATTCAGAAAATTAATTTCCACAGAATCTAAAGTGCTGCAATGTTTTGAAATAGCCGGGCCGTTTAATTTCATGCTGGTCTGCGCTGCCCAGAGCAACAATCATTTGAAAACATTCATAGAAGATACCCTGAAAAGATTCTGCAAAGACTGCAAAGTCATACTAAGTTCAAACCCCACTCATCCTGAATTTGTTCACTTGAAAGATATGGGAGACTTAAAATGGTCTTAGAATTTCCACCGCACCTGTTTGCAACTTTAGATGCATTTGC
>CAYGXR010000036.1:0-6525 GCA_964354095.1 Candidatus Woesearchaeota archaeon | reverse complement strand
GGCTCGTTGAATTTCATAACACCGTTGTACAAAAATTGCGTCGCAAATGTTGTTTTTCCGCATCCAGCAGGGCCGGAAAGCAAAATATTTCGGCCTCGCAAAAATCCGCCATTCAGCATCTTATCTAATCCCATAATTCCTGTTTTAGTTCTCATTATTTCACGCCCCTTAAAACTCGCCTTCTCTTTTTAGTTAATTTAGCCATAACTTGATCATAAGACAAAAATAGAACCACGCCGATAACCAAGCCTGTAAAATGGGCTGCGCCTTGCTGTATATTGGCAATGTTGTTGACGAGCATGACCTGAGCAATAATTGTTGCGGCCAGCAGGCCTAACAGAATTCTGCTGTCCATTCCAAATTTCTTTGCATCCATTGCAACTGCGCCAAATGCGCCGTATACTGCGCCGGATGCGCCAAGTGCGACGAAAGGAGCCACAACGTAAATCGGAATAACTGCAAACATGCCAGCCAGAAGATAAACCCAGGAAAATTTCTGTGCGCGCATTTTGAGCTCTGTTGCTATTCCTGCAGCAAGGCCTGCGCCCAGGATATTTTCCAGCAGATGCGTGCTGTTAAGATGCGCAAACTGGAATGTCAGGAGCCGCCAGAATTCTCCAGATGCCAGCTTTGCAGGAATAAGTGCAAATTTGTCTATTTCCTGCGGCGTGTTGAATATAAAAATATAAATTGCTATCAGCGCTGCAGTAAAAATTAATACCGCTTTATTCATTTTGTCCATTTTCCAGAACTCCGCAATATGATTTTCCTTAATTTGGATTTGGTTTTCCAGATATAAGCAAATAAGATGATGCCAATTACTACCGTTAATGCATCGGCGGCAGATATTCCTAGCATTAAATCAGACTTTTCTTGTTTTTATTAAACACTTTTTTCTCTCTGTTCAAGGAGAATAATAACTTAATCCTAATCCAGTTTGCAAAAAACTGCTTTATATCTTTTAGATTTCATTAAGACATGCAAAAGATTTTGGTTTTGTTGGCTGTCCTTTTTGTCTTTAGCAGCAGCTATGCCCTTACTGTATCATCAGAACTGCGCTTTACAGATGTTTTGCCAGGAGGCTTTTCAGAAAAAATCCTGGAAGTAAATTCGGCAACTCCTACTTCCGTAAATTTGGCCATGGCTGGTGCCTCTGCGAGCTGGCTTACCGCCAGCTCGCTCCAAGGATATGCAACTCCGGATTATCCGTTTAAAGTTAAGCTGGCAGTAAGACCGCCAGCAGATACTTTGCCAGGAACTTATGTTGCATACATTGTTGCAGATCAGCCAAATGATAATGGCGTAACAGGTTATATTGGGCCTGCGCAGACAACAAAAGTTCTAATTGAAATTACTCAAACGCAGATTATTCAAGCACAAGTCAATAACATAGAAGTTTTTGAGCAAGATGGCAAGATTGTCGGACTTGCAGATGTAGAAAATACTGGCAATTTGAACATTACTCCAAGGTTATCTCTTGAAGTACAAGATATGCAGCTTAGCACAGATGTTGCTAATGTTGAGATATTGCCTGGCAGAACTGCAACGATAGAAACCAGGCTTCCAGCAAGCTCATTATCCAGCAATGTTTACACTGTAAAAGCTTCAGTTTATTTGGGAAATGATTTGTTAAGACAGGAAAGCATTCCTGTAAGCCTTGGAAAATCTTCCGATGGCAAGCTGCAGGACCTTCAAGTTTCAAGCTTGGAAGTTGGCAAGCCGGCAATAATTACTGCTGTTTTTGAAAATACAGGCATAAATGATGTGTTAGCTCAATTGAAAGCTGATGTAAAAAATGATTTGCAAACTGAACAAGCAGAAAGTGAAAAGGTTATTGTGGCTTCGGGCCAGACTGCAAACCTGACAACATACTTTACAACATCTGCATCCGGAGCTTATACAATCAGCGGTTATGTGGTATTTGACAAATCCGCCACAACAGAGCAGCAAATCACTGCAGAAGCACAAGCTGCAGTTCCTTTGGCATTGGGCATTGTACCTTTGCTTCTATTTGCAGGTGTTGCAGTTGTTTTGTACTTTTACATTAGCAAGTTCAAGGCTAGGAAGAGGTTCTCCCCTAAGAGGAGAAAATGAAATTCTCTGGTAAGGCAATAGGAAGAAAGCATAAATCCGATTTTGGGAAGAAGGCACAATCTGATAATATGGTTAAAACAGGCGTGCCAAAGTTAGATGAGGTTCTTTATGGAGGTTTAAAGCCGCAAAGCGCTGTTCTTTTATGTTCACAACCAGGCGTGGAGAATGTAGAATTTGCACTCCAAGCCTTATTTAATCGGTTAAAGGCTGGCGATAATGGCCTTTATTTTGTAAATAATAAGCTGCCCGAAGCTGTAAAATCTCTGGCTGAAGAATATGGCTGGAGTTTTGATAGCTATCATCAGCAGGGCACGTTTGCTTTTTTTGATGCTTATTCGATATTGATTTCAGCGCAATCTAAGTCAGAGTATTATTTGGATTCACCAGAAAATGCAGAGCAACTTTGCGAAGCAGTGCCGGACGCTATTGCAAAATCTGACTGTCCAAATACAGTGCTCATCTTTGATGCTCTCTCTACGCTTATTGACAGCTCAGCGAACGAGAGCGAAGTTCTAGCAAGCGTGAAAAAACTTCTTGTAAATGTGCGCAAGTGCAATGCTACGTCCATATTTTTATTTACTGAATGGACCTATTCTAATATTCTGACAAATAAAATCAAGAATCTCTTCGAGTGTGTTATTGAGCTAAAAGCCCTGGAAAGGAAAGTTATTTTGCAGAAATATTTCAGCGTCATAAAAGCGCCATGGGCATTTGAAAGAAGAGATATCCCTTTCAAAATCATAAAGCCTGGCGGAGTCAGGGTTTTCATTCCAAAAATATTGGTTACAGGGCCGTATCACGCTGGAAAGACTTCTTTTGTAAAGTCTGCATCCATGAAAGCAGTTTCGGTAGATAGACTAGGAACAACAGTTGCCTTGGATCACGGCCATGTAGACTACAAAGGCTTTGAAGTAGACCTTTTCGGCACGCCTGGGCAGGAAAGATTTGACCCTATTCTGGAGCTTTTGGGCGGAGAGTCCTTGGGCGTTGTTATAGTTGTTGATGCTACAAAGCCAGAAGATTTCAAGAGAGCCAAGGATATGGTTGGATTATCTAACACAGTTGATTTGCCAGTTGTTGTCGTGGCAAACAAGGCAAATCTTCCGCATGCGCTGAGTGCCGAACAAATCAGGAAAAAGATGAAGCTCAGAGAAGATATTCCCATAATGCCAACAACTGCTGAAAATCTCAATAAAATAAAAGAGGGCGAGCCCTGCCAGCTGAAGAAAGAAGATGTCCAGAAGGTTTTAGATAAATTATTCGAGGTGGTGGTCTAATGGAAGATAGAAAAAAGTATGACGGTCTGAATACAACACTAATACAAACCCTGCGAAAGAAAATTGAAGAGCTCAGAGAAAGCGAAGAGAAATTCGAGACAATTTTTGAAAGCATTCCAGATGGCGTTCTATTAGCAGACGTAAGCACTATGAAATTTAGCTTCGGCAATAAGGCAATTCTTTGTATGTTAGGCTATACTGCAGATGAAATAAAGAAATTGAGTGTAAATGACATACATCCAAAAAAGGATTTGCCTTATGTCAGGCAAGTATTTGAGAAACAGGCCAGAAAAGAGATGGGAATTGCACCAGGTTTGCCCGTCAAAAGAAAGGACGGTTCTGTTTTTTATGCAGATATAAATTCTTTCCCGCTCGTATTGAATGGGAAAAGGTACCTTGCAGGCGTCTTCAGGGATATGACTGAAATAAAGAAAGCTGGAGAGGCGCTGAAAGATGCGGAGGAAAAATGGACATCGCTGACAAGTAACGCAAACGATGTCATAATGATTGTTGACGGCAAGGGCATAATATACTACATCAACAAGACCTATCCGCCGTATACGCCCGAAGAAACAGTTGGAAATTCTGTGTATAAATATTCACTAAAAGAACAGCATAAAATAATGAAGGACTCCCTGAAAAGAGTTTTCAAAACAGGCAAACCTGCCAGCTATGAAATTTCTTCAGACATTCCTAAAATAGGCATCGTGGCGTTTAGTACAAAAGTCGTCCCCATTATAATAAATAAAAAGGTGGTCAAGGCCATATTGCTCTCTACTGATATCACAGAACAAAAGAAAGCAGAGGAAGCGCTGAAAAGGAGTGAATGGGGCTACAAGGAACTTGCCGAAAGCATTTCCGATGTCTTCTTTGCGGTGAATAAAGAGTTAAGGTGTACCTATTGGAACAAGACATCTGAAAAACTTACGGGGATTTCAGCGAAAGATGCCCTGGGAAAATATATCTTTGATATTGTACCGGCTGTAGCAGCAAACAGAAAGGCAGAAGTAGAAGAAATATTCCTGAAGGCAATGAGAACAAAGCAGCCCCAGCAAGTCGTTAACGAAGCCCAGCTTGGCGGGAAAGACTTCTTTTTTGAAATCAAACTCTATCCGTCACAAGATGGTGCCTCTGTTTTCATTAAGGATATCACTGAGCGCAAGAAAGCTGAAGAAGCCCTGAAAGAATCAAATGCGTTTACCGAAAGTACATTAAACTCCATTACTGATATGTTCTACGCATTTGATTTGAAAGGCAAATTCTTAAGCTGGAATAAAGCTTTTAGCAGAATTTCCGGCTATAGCGATCAAGAGTTGTCTTCGAAGAAGCCGACAGATTTCTTTTCAGGTGAAAATATTCAACGTATTGCCGAGGCTGTTAAGAGAATATATACAGAAGGCACTTCAAGGATAGATGCTAATTTTGTCTTAAAAGATGGAAGGCAAATTCCCTGCGAGTTTACCGGTTCGGTACTTAAGGACGGCAAGGGCCATATCATTGGTTTTTCTGGAACTGGCAGAGATATCACCGAGCGCAAGAAAGCCGAAGAAGCCCTGAAAGAGTCTGAGGAAAAGTTCAGCTCAATAGTCAACTCAACACAAGACGGGATAATGGTAACTAACCTGGTGAACAGCCGGATAAGATTTGCAAATTCTGCAGTTGCTAAAATGCTGGGCTATAAAAGTTCTAAAGCTATGATTGGAAAAAAAGCCATGAAATTATATTCAAATCCGGAGGAAAGGAAAAAAATCGTAGATACATTGAGGAAAACGGGTCATGTAAAAGTTGATTTAAAACTCAAGAAAAAAAGCGGAGGATTTGTCGGTATTCTCGGTAGCTGCACTGTTCAAAAAGATAAAAAAACAGGAGAGCTGCAAATCCAATCAATATTCAAAGATGTCACAGAGCAGGAAAAAGTTGAAGACAGGCTTAGAACTATTGAAAGGGAGTTTGAGAAAGAGCTGCATAGGCTAAAGAAAGAAGCGCGGGGTAAGCAGTAACATGGCAGAAACCAAACAAGAAAAGCTGGTTGCAATTCTTAAAGAGCTCCGGAAGATTGGCGATATCCAGGGTTCTTCTGTTGTCAGCAGGGACGGCTTGATCATCGCCGCAGATTTATCCCAGGACATTGATGAAGAGACTTTTGCAGCCATGTCTGCTGCAATGCAGGGCGCAGCTGAAACTGCAGTGTCTGAACTGAAAAGAGGCGCCCTGAATGAAATAATAATTGATGCCGAGAAAGGAAAATTGGTATCAATTGGAGCCGGCGAGCTTGCAATTCTGGTTTGTATTTCAAAGCGGGAAGTAAATCTTGGCCTGCTCAGGCTGGAATTGAACAAGGTTGCAAAGAAAATAACCAGCGTTATTGGCTAGAAATGGCGAGTTTGTTGCAAAAGATTCCGCAGAATTCGGCAATTGTTATAATCAGCCCGCCCCTTGAGGGCAAGGAAGAACTGGTTTATGATTATATCCAGGATAAATTAAAGGAAAAAGAGCCAATTCTTATAATCTCAACAGACAAGTCTGCTGAACATGTAAAGGCCGAACTGCTTAAACGGAAGATATTTTTTGGAGATGCCGAGACAAAAGGGCTTTTGGTGTTTGTTGATTGTTACTCCATGCAAGTCGGGGAGGCTGTTAAAAACACGCCTGGCATAAAGAGAGTGCCTGGCCCGCTCGCATTGAATGAAATTTCTGTTGCGCTGTCAGACATTGAAAAGGAATTTATCAGGAAAAATCCAAAACATACTGTAATTTTTGATTCTCTGTCAACTTTATTGATGTATTCTAATACACAGGCAATAGGGAGATTTGTACAAGTGGTGATAGCCAAGATAAAGAAGGCAGGCGGCTCTGCTTTTTTCACTTTGGAAGAAGGCATGCACACTCCTGATGTTCTTGTTGCCATGGAGCATTTAATGGATGATATAATTTTTGTTAAAAGAGAAGCAGGCAAGCTCTTAGTTAAGGCAAAAGGCATGGCAGGATTTGAAGACTGGAGCAAGTTTGAGGCTTAATTTACCGATTACAGTAAACAGTTACATCTTCCACTAGATAATAAAAAATCTTTACAAGTAAAATTAGTTCTTAAAAATTAAAGGAGGCAAAAATAATAACATGAAAAAAACAACAACGTTTCTTTTGGTTTTAGCTT
>CAYGXR010000035.1:0-4730 GCA_964354095.1 Candidatus Woesearchaeota archaeon | reverse complement strand
CACCGTTCCGGGTGAAATAATACCCATACCCAGCGCCACTTACAAATTAACGCACGATTTAGCCGATGTAGAGGCTAATTTTGCACCGCAAGCAATTCCGCAAATTTTGTCAGCGCAGATTACTATTACGCGTTCAACAATCAGCAACAAGGATGCAAAATACGCAATTGATGTTAACAAAACAAATCTTGTTGCGGCAAACGCCCTTTTTGTAGTTACAGATAAAGTGGGCGACAAGGAGTTAGTAGTGGAGTTAAATAATAATATTGTATTTTCAGGGGTGCTTTCAACAGGTGCAGCAACAATACCTTTGCCAATCTCGCAGCTGAATGAAGGCTCCAACAACTTAAGAATTTCAGCCGCATCGCCAGGCTTTTCATTCAGCACCACAACTTATTATCTGCGAAATGTGTCTTTTGTTGAGCAGAAATACAAGCCTGAGCAGGCCAGCGCAACTCAGGTATTTACCCTGGCACAGCAGGAAATGCAAGGGCTGTCCTCCGCAAAATTCATAGGTTTCATAAGGAAACTGGCCCAGCCAGTTTTGCTGTCTTTGTCGCTTAACAATAAAACAATATACAGTGCAAGCCTTTATTCCGACACGCCAGTTGAATTAGAGCTTCCAATTTCTTTGCTGAACAGCAGCAACATCTTGACTTGGACCGCAGACCAAAACGGCGACTATCAGATAGCATTTGGTCAAATTAAAACAGTTTATGCAAAAACACCATTCAAGATCAAGAGCTACAGCTTTTTTGTAACAGATATCGAAACACAGGCAAAAGCCCAGGGTTCGGTTACATGCAATCTAGAAATCACTGCTTCAGAGTCTGTCACGCAAGCACTGGCAGTGCAGATAAATACTTACAAATTTAACCTGTGGCTCTCAAATGGCAACCTTACTTTTGATGCCTGCCCATACCTGATTCCAGGGGAAAACTTGCTGTCTGTGCAGTCTGCAACATCAGTGTACTTGTCTAAATTAAGACTTCTAATGGCTGGCAAGGCGCCAGGGGTTTAATTATGCCTGCCGCGGCACCAGCAGCCCCAGCAGCACCTGCAGCAGGAGGATTTAGGTCTAGCATGTCTATGTTCTCCTCTGCGAATGTAGGGGGTGCAGGCAAAATAATAGGCATCGGCGTGCTTATTACGATAATTATTATCCTAGCGTTTTTTATATTCGGGCTTTTTGCAGCGATGCCGCTTTTCTGGATTATAATAGTTATAGGCATTATACTTTTTGTTGTGCTTTTGTTTAAAAGAAAAGTAGGTGTGGCGGTAATAATTTTAATTCTATTCCTCGGATTAGGCTATGGCGCCTGGTATATGCAGTATACGCCATTTGGAAAACAGATCACAGCGCAAGTGCAGGTTGGAGGCATAGGCGCAATACAAGGCTTTAGGAGTCTTGCAGGCCCCCTTAATGTTATGAACCAGATTTTTACAGGAACATATAATCCTGAAAACCTCTGGCGTTCTGACACTATCGAATCACAATATCAAACCGTAGCAGATGTCGGCGTTACTCTGTCAGACGTCAGCCCTATCAGGGATAAATTTGACGTATCACAGCCGCCAGTCATACGGGGAAAGATAAATGCAGTCGCGTTTCCAGGGCAGACTGCAACAGCAACTATTAGCGCAACATGCAGTCCTGCGCCAGGCAGTACGATAGCATGTGCCAGCGAAAATTGGCCTTGCACGCCGTCAACATTCTCAAGCATCAGGGAAATTAGAAATAGATTTTTCAGCTGCGAATCACCTGCCACGCAAAGCGCAGCAGGCGTATTTGCGGTCGATGTTAGCGCAACGGCCAAAGATACCTGGACAGTTGCAGGAAAACAGTTTGTATTTGCAAATCCTAATATTACGATAACTTTGGAAAATCCGCTGCAAACCTGGGGAATTTCCACGGATTCGCTGAAAAGCTGGCAGAAAGGTGATGCATTCCTTAGTCTGGGCATTGGCATATCTGGTGAGCCCGATTACCTTGACGCAGGCAGCAACGTGCCTTATTTCATCGGTATCCACATTGAAAATCCAAGCTTAGACAGCACAGCAAATATCAATGCAGTAGATTTGTTTTTGCCCAAAGCCCTTTTCAACAATGATTGCAGCACAGCGGGCAATTCCGATTTCAAAACTTGCAAGGATGCAGGCGACTTGAGCAAGCTCGGGCTTAAAACAACCGCACCTCTCTGCGATTGCACAGCGAGTTTTGCCTACGGAGAAACCCTAAGTCCTGGAGGCGTCCGTACTGTCCTTTTGAAGCTAGTGATTGATAAAAAACTGCTTTATGGCGCGGAGTATGGCACATTCTTTACACTAGCAACAGCAAAGTATAATTATGTGAACAAACAGCTAATAGCTGTGGTAGTTGAGAAAATAGCATAATCATGAAAAAACTGATTGTTATCTTGTTGCTGGCGGGAATGTTTGCAGTCAGCGGATGCACGCTTTTTGCACAACAGGGAGCAGTAGGAGCTTTTGCAGGTGGAACCGATGGCATAGTGGCATCTTTCATGAATTTACCAGCATCTGTTTTTGCAGAAAGCACCTTTGGCATAAATGTTCTGCTGCAGAACAAGGGCGAGGCTGATATCCCCGCAAATGCAGCATTGCTAACTTTGAACAATGCAGGAACCCTGGGCATAACTGAAGCGAGCATAACTAATATGAAAATTTTGAACAAAGTTAGAAAGGTAAGCAATGCAACAATTCCCGGCGGGTCAGATACGGCCTCATGGCAGGGTGCTTCATTCAAAGGAGCAGCCATAACTGAACAACAAACTGTGCCATTAGGTGTAAGTATATGCTATCCTTACGAAACAACAGCGGTAGCACTTATCTGTGCAGGGCTTACTGACAAAGTTTGCCAGCCAATTGAAGAAAAAGCAGTGCAGAGTTCAGGCGCACCGATTCAGGTCACAACGCTCATGCAAGTGGCGGTTCCTGAACCTGGCGGAGTTGAGCTGGCATTTACGATAGACATCGAAAACAAAGGCAAAGGCGATGTATATGCGCCAGATGCAGTTTGCTCTGGACTGTCGCCTGATAAAAAAGACATTGTTGAAATTAAATCCATAACCTTTAATGGTATTTCCAAGACTGCAGATTGTCTTAATGAACCGATATCACTGTCAGCAAACACAGGCTTTACTACTTGCAAGATGAATATTAGTGTGACGCAGGACTACAGTGCAGAACTAGTAGTTAAACTAAATTACATTTACAAAGACTTGCTGAACGGTGCAATAACTGTAATTCCGTTATAGCAGAGAAAACCTTTAAAATAAGGAAAATCAGATATGAGTACGGCCACATGAATATGGATAAAAAATATGCAATTTTGCTAGTGATATTTTTTGCAGCGATGATAGCAGTATCCGGCTGCACCAGCAATACAAAAACAAAGCAGATATCAACTCAAGCAGCCTTTTTAGGCGGCACAGACGGCTTAAAAGTAAGTTTGCTGCCCGGCCAACCGCCATCACAGCTTTATTCAGAACAACAATTCCAAATAGCAGTTCAGGTTGAAAACAAAGGAGAAAGTGACTTGACAGAAGTAGTTCCTGTGGAAGGCCTCACGCCAGTTTATGGTTATATTTCATTAGCGGGAATAGATGTTGGTAGTTTTCAGACAAACCAGACACTCCCGCTAACAGAGCAGCTTACGCCTGCCAAAAAGATAGGCACAACTCCTATTCCAGGCGGGCAGACCCAAATCATCTTTTCAGCCGTTGCACCAAACATATTTGCGCAATTGCAGTATCCGTTGTCCGTATCAGCGCTTTATGCTTATACAAGCAAAGCTGTAGCTGCCGCCTGTGTAAAGCAAAATGTTTACCAGCAAATAATATCTGGAAAGGAAATCTGCAAAATAACAGAAACAAAAACTGTAGAAGCATCCGGGGCGCCTGTTAAAGTGACTTCTATAGATGAACTGCCAACAGGCTTTAGCATTAAAATAAAAAATGTAGGCGGGGGCTATGCTTTCAGGTATAGCGAAGGGGCATTCCCGCAAACTGAAAGCGGCATAAATCCTTTCAGTGACAAGGACAGAGTAATGATAGGGTCTGTGATGCTTGGCAGCACAGAACTAAAAGCGGGCTGTTCGCCGCAGGAACTTTATCTTCCAGATGGCGATGCACAGTTTTTCTGCAAGGCAAACCTAACGGCAGAGGCCGAAGCTGTAGAGCAGTTAGTCATAGACTTGAATTACGGTTACGTTTCTACAACTTCAACAACATTTACTGTTACACAAAAACAAGGCTAGGCTTTAGTTAGGTTTTTATCTTTAATTCTTATCTTAATCAGATGAGGCTGTTTGCAGAATTGCATACGCACAGCAGGTTTGCAAGAGGCTGTTCTACAAATCTTAATCTGCAGAACATTACAAAATGGGCAAAAATAAAAGGCCTGAATCTTGTCGGCACTGGAGATTTTACACATCCTGAATGGCTTCGAGAGCTGAAACAAAATCTTTCTGCTGAAAAAGAAGGCATTTACTACTTTGAGGATTTTCCCTTTGCTTTGACAACAGAAGTTGCAAATTTTTTTGAGCAGAATGGCCACAGGCAGATTCATCAGGTTTTGCTTGCGCCAAGTTTTGAAGTTGTTGACCAGATAAACGAATTTCTTGCAAAATATGGAAGTCTTTCTTCTGACGGCAGGCCAATTCTGCATTTACCGAGTTCTGCAATGGTTGAAGCCCTGAAACAGATTTCTCC
>CAYGXR010000034.1:0-6396 GCA_964354095.1 Candidatus Woesearchaeota archaeon | reverse complement strand
TGCAAAACAGATTTGACAAGCTTTACAGCAGCCTCGAAGAAATAATTAAAACAAAGCCAGATACTGACAACACTAAGACGAGTGGCGAGGGCCGGAATTGAACCGGCGACATCTAGCTTATGAGACTAGTGTTCTACCACTGAACTACCCCGCCAAATGGACTGGTCGGGATTTTCTCATCAGAGGAAACTAGCGAAAACGCCGTTTTCGCTCTGTTTGAACCCGAAGCCTCCCGCATGCCATGCGGGCGTTCCACCGGATTGAACTACCAGCCCAGATAAAGAGCAAAATTATTAGAATTAAAAGCTTTGTTCTAACTAGCCTTGTTAAAAATTTAAGCTTTGAGCAAAAAATGTTAAGCCTTTAAGTCTGTAAGGCTGGACTTGCAAGCGAGTAAGGAAAGCAAACTAACTCTAAGAGATAACAATTTAAGTTTCGTTATTACCAGAACTTCTTCCGCTTGTGTTTTGCCTTCTTTTTGGCTGCCTGGTAAAAGGGGACTGATTCTGCCCTTGAGCCTTTCTTCCGCACTTCATCCTCGAGCCTTACAAATCTTTCAAACAATTCATCAAGTTTCTTTGCCAGGTCTGCCTGCAGCTGGAGTATTTTGTCATCCCAGCCAGCTATTTCCCCGTATCTGACTTCTTTTTTAGTTTTTACAGATTTGTGAATCTTTTCGCGCAAATCATTTGCATCATCAATAATTTCGAATAATTTTCTCACCATGGCCGTCCAAAATAAGAGATTTTAGATTTTAAAGCTTTTCAGACTGCTTTTTCAGGTATGCCTCATAATAGCCACAGGGCTTTTTCTCTGGGCATCCGCCATAGATAACACATTGCGGGACAGCATATTCGCCGAGAGCGGGATTCTTTTCAATGGCATATTTGGCTATTTGATTTGCGATTCCGCGTATTGGCCATTGTGCATTCCTGCAAGTCCTTTTTCCTATAAAATGAATTATATTCCAGCCATTAACATGCATAAGATCGTAAAGCATAAGTGCATGTGGCACATTACCAATTGCTTCGCTTCTTGGTATCCCTTCTCGCACCAATTCAGAATAGGCACTTAGCATAGTGGTATTCATTTCTACGTAAGCGTCTTTGTATGGCGAATTTGCTATTGATGGTGGGAGTTCTATCCATTTGCGTTCGGCAGCATCATATATTGATTCTAAAGCGTGGTTTAAGCTTCTCTGCCTTGTCGCCTGGTGATATGTAACTAAAGACATCGGAACTAAGAATTCAAAATGAATATGTTTTAAGTTTGAAATTTCTGCTTCGTCTCTTTTTTTGACTGCTTTTTCTATTGCTTCTTTACTCATTTCAATTCCGCTGTAGGATAACAAGCGAACTTCTTTTGGAGTGTCATACTTCTTAATTAGATTATTTACAGTTTCATTTTGTGAAGCAAAAAGCTGCGCGGATGGAAACCATTCTAATGTTTCGTAATTTTTCTCCCTGTTTTTGAAGCTTGCAGGAGCTACTTTCATACCTTCAGCGATTATTGCATTAATTGTTTCTTTTACAATTGATGGGACTTCGCCCTGCTGGTTCATTGCATGCAAATGCTGCAATTCCCTGACATCTCCGCTAGTTTGGATGTTGGTTTTTGTATACAATGGTAGGTGGAATCTTGCATCCTCTCCTGGAATTCCGGCCGCCTGCATTTCTTCATACAATCCAAAGGCTTCAAACAGAGTAACTTCAACATCATCTAAACGTTTTGATTCTTTTATTACTGGTGGAATGTAGAAACCGCGGTCTGCCTTGGCCCGCCTCAAGGATTGCTGCAAATGTGAAAGATATTCTGGCAAGCAAAGCTGCAATGTTGCTGCTCTTGGTAGGTTTTCAATTGAGAATATGAAATAATTCTGGTCAAGCACTGAGCCGTGACTCATGCCTGCTGAATTTGCCAGTACGCCTTCAACTTTCTTGTTGCACGCTTCTTCAGGCATAGCCATTAATTCTTCTAGCAATACCACTGATGATTTCTCTTCAAAGCAGCCTAATGCTCCTGCTGTTGAAATTAAATCTGGAGATGGCTCCGCAATCCGCACTTTATCTAAAAATTCTTTAGTGAGTTTATCGCGCTGCTCAGGAGCAGCATCACATATATTTTTCACAAATTCACTAATAATTTCTTCTGGCACTGGTGTTTTAGCAGAGGTTAGTATTTCATCTAATGGATAAGTGGCAGCAATTAGTCTTGCCTTTGGCTTCTCAAAAAGAATGCTGTCCTCCATGTCAGTTGTAACATGGCATGGAGTTTAAAAGAATTTATTTACTTCAAGCTATTCTTAGCAAAAATTATCACTCTCGAGACTTCATCCCTGTGTTTTATTTTGTAGCCAGTCAGCTTTGTTATTTTCTTTGCAAATTTCTCCAAATCAGACATGGAAGGCATGGCTTCCTGCTTCAGTCTCTTGCGGGATTCGCCAAGCCACGTATATCCTTTGAATTCAACAAATTTTGGCTCTGCAATTTTGATTAATCTGGCCCAGCCTTCTGCGTCTTTTAGATTCAGGCCTTTTACCAGTGTCATTCTGAAAATAGTCCTGGCCTCCCTGAACTGTTTTAAAATCCTGAGGGATTCCAGAACGCGTTTCCATGCATCAAGAATGAAAGGCTTTGCAATTTTCTTGTAATCTTTCTCGTTAGTAGCATAAACAGAAATGTAAAGATTAGTTGGCTCTGCTTTTTTCTTTAGCAAGTCCTTTAATCGATTTGGCATTGTGCCGTTTGTTACTAAAAAAGCTGTCATTCCTCGTTTTTTGATTTCTTTAACCAGCTCTGCAATTTTAGGGTAAAGAGTTGGCTCGCCATCCAAGGAAATTGCAACATGCATTGGCTGCAAGGCTTCCTTGTATTTCTGCAGGGATGTTTTTGGATTTCCCTTCCAGCCGCTCATTAATTCCCTCTGCGCAGCAATTGCCTCATCTAAAATTTCTTTTGGACTGTCCCAACTGCCTGCTGACTTGAATCTGTCCTTGCCGAAAGTGCGCCAGCAGAATCTGCAGTTAAAAGTGCAGAAATCCAGAGTTGGAGTCATCTGCAGGCATCTATGTGAAGAAATTCCGTAAACACCTTTGTAGCAATTCCTTTCACCTTTCATTACAGATTTAGCCCAGCGGCAGACTTCAACACCGCTGTGCTTATTTTTGCCAATGATGCGGTAGCCTGCTTTCTTGTATTGGGCTAGTTGTTTTGGTGTAAATTTTTTAGACATGTTATTTCAACCAAGCAAGCCACGGCTTGAACGTAATGAGCGGGCCCGGAGGGATTTGAACCCTCGACATCTGACTCTCCCTTTATGGTTAAGAGGTTCGCCGCAATTCTTCAGCGCTCTAACCAGACTGAGCTACGGACCCGTAAGACAAGATATCCCTAAGTGGTTTAAAAAAGTATTGAATACGAAAGAAGTAAACGCTAGCCAGAGATTCTACTTTACAGTATTTGTGTTGCTATCAGGAACCCTATTATGAAGCCTATCAGCAGGCCTTGCAGGAATTCCTTAAGCCCATATTCAATCTCTGCTTCGCGTTCTCGCGTAAGCCCTCGCAGTAATGCAGTTCGTCTTTGAGCCATGATTATCTTCTCCTCTTGCCTGGCATAGCTTCTCTCAATTCAATGTTTCCAAGCACCAAAAGAAGCGCACCAAAACCATAGAAAATCGGGAATATCAGCAGTTCTTTCCCGACAAGAAGTGGGACATTTGCAAGCAATAATCTATTAGCGGCTAGTAGCGTGCCGTAGAGGGCAAAACCAAGCCATGTCGCTCCCACGAAAATTAGGAATAGCCCGATAAATTCATGTTGCCTTATATTGAATTTTGCCATAATACACCTACAATTTGAGACTTTAAATAATTGGTTAATTGCAAAAGAGTGACTACAAAATAAAGCAGGCTAAGTTAAGCCTTCTTTTCCTCAGGCAACTGTATAAGTCTGGCGAGGTCATCCTTGTTAACTTTATATTGTTCGGCAAGCGTGGCAGTTGCCATAGCTATACCAGTATTGTCCTTACAGACTTCAAATTTCCTCAAGGCGTCCCGTGGGGATTCGCGCACCATATACTCGCGGGCCTTTTGCTTGCGTTCTTCGTCTTTAATGTGCGATGCTAAGCCGTATGCTGTTTCTGGAAAATCCTCTACTAGGGCATCGTAGGCTTCGATATGCCCTTCTCTATCATATTCGCCCAAACTAGTCCATACACCTTTGCGCTTTCCTTCTTTGCTCTCTTTGATTCGTTTTTCCAGCATCGTCTTGCGAAGTTCCCGCACATAGCTATCTGTGTAGCTTCCCCCGCCCAAAATCCACAAATTGTAAGCATCATATTCATCTCTTTTTGTTACGTGAACTTCTTTGCTAAGTTCTTGCAAAGTTTTTTTGTCGTTAAGGTGAGTTGCGATACCTATCCTGACATCTAGGGGCATCTCCTCGTAAAGTTGCAGGAGAATTTTGCCCGGAATTTCTGCAATAGCTTCCCGCAAATTGTGGGTATTAGCTTGATCGCGCAGATATGTCCTGGCAGCAACCAACAGCTCAGATCCCTTATAATTTAATTCTTTAAGTATTCGATACGCATCTTTGGGTTCTTCTGCGATATGAGTTAGCGCCCACGCTTGCTTAAGTTTCGGCTCAGTATTTCTTTCGATATCGTAGTGGGTCATCTGTTCAGCTGCCAGGGCCGTAAGCGCATCACTCTCTTCCTTAGACAAATCCATATCATCCACATATTTGTGTAAAAACTTTCCAATTTTGGAATATTGTATTTCTGCAGACTGCAATTTTTTATCAGCCAGTACTTTTCTGCAAATTGTAGTTAATCTTGAACGCTTGTTTTCAGAATCATCCTGGGCAACATACACTAAAGTGTCAAGATTAGTTTTTGAAATATTTTCCAATAAATTGGTGTAAAGCTGGGCAATCCTTTCTTTATTTTCCGCCTTGCTAAATAATTCATATGCGCGGTACGGGTTGCCTTTTTGCAACATATATTCAGCCCAGATGTTGAAAGCTTTTTGTTTTTGTTCTTCTGTTATTTGCTTATTGTTCGCCAATTCTGACAAAATATTAAGGGCTTCTTCCTTAGGAACAGTCGTTTGCGTTGCTAATTGGTACAGCTCATCTGGAGCCCATTGCCTCGAAAGCAAAACCCTTATCCCACAACCCCATCTCTCCTCTCTTTTTAAACTTTTGATAAATTCTTGCTTGAAATCAGCAAAGGCGCCATCGAATAATGCGTTAATAGTGCCATTTCCGTAAACCAAGTGCAGCGCGTATTCGCAGCTTCCTTTCTTCAACAGACCGGAAATTATGCCTCTTACAACAGACGCGCGTTCATCTGGAGGGCTTAGTGGTAAGATGCCACCTTCAATAATCCTGCGCTCCAAATCTAATTCAACAAGAACCTTGCCGAGCTTGACTTTTTCCTGGTCAATTTTAACCATATGTACCTCAACCAAGAGTGATAATTTATTAAAACTAACGACTGGGGCAGCGCTAAGACTTCGCTTAGCTGGTCCCCTTTCTTCGAAATGGGGTTACCAGGATTTGAACCTGGATCGCCGGTACCCAAGACCGGAGTCCTAACCAAGTTAGACTATAACCCCAACTGCGCTAGCTGGGATTCGCACCCAGGTCCTAACCTTTCTGCCAAAGATGGCAAGGTTATGTCCTACTACTAGACTACTAGCGCATATTCTAAAAGAATGGATTTGGTTTAAAAACTAATCTGTTCCCGAGGCAAACCCTTAATGTCTGGAAGGCTTTATTACAGCTTTCCGGAAAATCATTTGCAAGCTCTGAGAGATTCCCTAGCGCACAGCGCCTTCCTTAACTTTCTCTACTTTTACTTTCTCTTTGTAGGTCTGCAGGAATTTATCCTTGTAGTAAACTGAGCCTGCTTTTGTTGTTAATGTAATCTTGATGAATTCATCCAGCTCAAGGTTTTCAACAGGCTTCTTGTCTATGCCGACAATAAAGACATCTGCGCCTGGCTCAGTTTCGTTAACCGTCAGGATGCCCACATTCTTGGAACTGTCTTCTGCAGCAAGCAGCATTCCTTGTGAGACAACACCTTTTAATTTGGTCGGCTTCAGGTTTGCAACTATGACAATTCTTTTGTTTTTCAGTTCCTTTGGCTCGTAATGCCTCTTTATGCCGGCTACAATCTGCCTGAATCCTAATTTGCCGACATTCAGTTTTAATTTGTACAAATTGCTGGCCTCTGGAATTTCCTCAACAGCCATTATCTGCGCAACTCTCAAATCAAGCTTCTCAAAAGGCTCCACAACTCCGATTTTCTCTGCATCAATTTTTTCAAATAAATTTTCTCCTCTTTTGGTAACTGTTCCGACTTTCAGCTTGCCCCATTCCAAATTTTTCAATTT
>CAYGXR010000033.1:0-1738 GCA_964354095.1 Candidatus Woesearchaeota archaeon | reverse complement strand
ATCTCTTGGTGTTAGAGTTGCAATTAGCACGGGCGATTTTGACTCTACAGACATGTGGCTTGCAAATTATGATTTAATCATATTGACATCTGAAAAGGCAGACTCCCTGCTGCGGCACAAATCTGATTGGATGCAGCAAGTTGGCGTTGCTGTTATTGATGAGTGTTTGCCATATGATGCGAAAGTTGCAACTACCAAAGGTATTTTCTCAATTGGAGAAATTGTTGAGGAGCAGCTACCAGTGAAAGTTTTATCCTACAATTTAAAGACCCGTCAAATAGAAGCTAAAAGGATTGTTGCGTATCATAAGATTCCGCTTCAAAAAAGACTAGTTAGAGTTATTCATGATCGAGGAGAATTAGTGTGCACAGAAGATCACCCCATTTATACTGTCGGAAGAGGGTACGTCGATGCGAAAGACTTAAATGTTGGCAATCTGTTAATGACATATGAACCGACATCCTTATACCAAACTTACGAAAATAGAGCGAAATGTAATTATGGGAGGTTTATTAGGCGACCTGCATTTGGTTTTGCTTCCTCACCAGAAATCTGCAAGAATAAGAGTAAATCAATCCACAAAGCAGAAAGAATTCGTGTTTTGGCAGTACGACCGATTGAAGAGGTTTGTACGGACGCCTCCAAAAGTCGTAAAGAACTTGGGCTGGGGCCGCAAGTCGGTTGTGTTCTCCACTCTCAGCTATCCAATGTTTGTACATCTTCATCGCAAGTGCTACTTCAGGAAGCTGAAGACTGTAACGAAAGACTGGTTGACAGATATCGATCATCCAATAGGACTTGCAGTATGGTATATGGGAGATGGCTCTCTAAGTGGTGGCAAGGAAATGAGAATCTCTACAGAGTCCTTCACTCTAAAAGAACAGGTTATTCTAAAGACGTGGTTAGAAAAGACGTGGGGTGTGAGACCCAAGATCATGGCATACTCTGGTCGAAGACGCTATTACTGCCTAAAATTTTCTGCAATAGAACGAGATCGCTTTATGGACGTCATAAGGCCGTATGTCCTTCCGTCTATGTGGAACAAAATGTTGGAGAAGGTGGAAAAAATGCATTGCCCAATGTGTGGACAGCTATTCAGTCCGACGAGGCTGCAGATATCTACAACAAAACGAGTCATTTTATGCCCAAAACTGGAATGCAAAAATCGTTGGGAAACTATAATGGACCGTATCTGGGTGGAAAAGAAAAGGAGACTAGTAACGGAAGTAAAACTAAGTGGGTCTACGACATTACAGTAGAAGGTAATAATAATTTTTTTGCAAATGGTGTTCTGGTTCACAATTGCCATCTGTTACACGATGTCAGCCGCGGGCCAACTTTGGAAATTACAATTACAAGATTAAAAAAATTAAACCCTGAAGTGTTATTTTTGTTTTTATCTGCAACAATCCAAAATGCAGATGAGCTCGCAAAATGGATTTCTGCAAAATTGATAAAGGTAGACTGGCGCCCTGTAAAACTGCATCAGGGAGTTTATTTCAACAATAAGGTCTGGTTTGAAGAGCAGGAATGCATTGAAACAAGCAATAGCAATGACGAAGCTGCTGAAGTGCAAATCGCCGAGCACACTGCCAAAGCAGGCAAGCAGGCCCTTGTTTTTGCATCATCAAGGAGAAATGCCGAATCCATCGCTGAAAAATGCTGCAAAGTTGTAAAGAAAAACCTTTCAGAATCCGAAATTACAGAATTAGCAAAACTTTCTGATGAAATTAAAAAT
>CAYGXR010000032.1:0-2435 GCA_964354095.1 Candidatus Woesearchaeota archaeon | reverse complement strand
AAAACGCCAGCACTGCAGGTTGCCTGCGCAGGGAGCTGCATTCGCAGCATCAAGTATTTCATATAAAACCGCCTCTGGTATCTTGTTAGGCAGGAATTTCCTGATAGACCTTCTTGACTTGATGCAATCAATTGTGTCCATAGCCAGAATTTATTGGGCGATGGTGGCTTATAAGTATTTTGAGCCTGCTGAGAAAGACTGCCAACTAATAGAGATTACATTAGTGTTAGTCGTCATTTATGCAACTACTTATTTATCCGAAATATATATATATACGCATTTAGTTGTATTTTAGTATGGCCACTAGGCGCAAGAAGCTTTCAAATACAACAAAACTTTTCATTGTTATTGCGATAGCATTGGCAGTCATAATCATTTCTGGCGGATTTCCAGAAGCTGCACAGTTCTACAAGCCAGTAACCAAATGCACGGATACAGATAAAGGATTTAACACTGCCGTGCAAGGAACTTGCACAGGCAAGGATGGAAAGTTTACTGATTATTGTGTTTCATCATCAGAAGTAATGGAATATGTCTGCACGGGCTTGTATTGCACGAATGATGCAGAAGTTATGAGCTGCCCATACGGATGCAGCAATGGTGCTTGCATTACACCAACTTTAAACTTGAAGTATTATCCCTGGCCTTTTGTACAAGCCAGCACCTGGACTGGACTTATAGTTGTCGGCTCTGCCGCACCTACATCAGATGTAGTTAGTGCAGTAGATATTGCAACAATGCTAGCGCAAGATACAGGTGGGGGTATGGTGCCCGTTGCAAAACTCGATACTGAGGTTACACAATCTGATAAAACAGGCAAGAACTTGATTTTAGTTGGCAGCAAAGGCATTAATCGATTGGTTGCAGAAGTTGAAGGTGTGCCTTATGTATTTGACCCATATTATACAATGACACAATGCGCCGTAAGTGGAGCTGGGTGTAAGGCATTATCTTTGCGACAGAGCATCTATGCATCTGATAAAGCTATCTTAATTGTTAACGGCGATAGTGCAATAGATACTAGCAAGGCTGCAAAAATTTTGAAAGACTACAAGACTTACAAGGCTGATGGAACTTTATTTGGCACAAACTGTAAGGTAAAAGACCTAAACGGAACACTAAGCCTTAACTGCACATAGTTAAGCATTACATTTAAATTCTCCATTTTTGTTGAGAATATGCGTGCTGCGGGAAAACTATCTGCGGGTAATTTGGATTGCTTCCTTTGCCTCTGCAACAGCAAGTGAAAGCTCCAAGTCGAGCTTTAGAAGGGTTCTTGCAATTTTGCTCTCTTTGTTCAGCGCAAACATTTTGGCCCTGCCGAATGCCCGTGTTTCCCTTACTATGCCCTTTTTGATTAGTGCTCGGACAACTGACTCCACAGTCTCCCAGCCTGCTTCTATCTCTTGTGCAACTTGTTTTATTGGGTAATCAAACTCGCTGAATGTTAGAAAGAAATCCAGAACT
This sequence comes from Candidatus Woesearchaeota archaeon, assembly GCA_964354095.1. Taxonomy (GTDB): domain Archaea; phylum Nanobdellota; class Nanobdellia; order UBA10117; family UBA10117; genus CAYGXM01. The sequence goes on along the minus strand of CAYGXR010000032.1, from coordinate 968 downwards.
CTGATTGCTGGCGAATCTCCAAACACTTCCACAAAGGTTGACTTGTCCATGCTTAGATTATAGTTTTGACCTATATAAAACTTTCTATTACAGAACTAATAGTTCTAATATAGAACCATAACATTTAAGTTCATTGTGGCGCATAAAGGGTTATGGCTGCTGACGATAACGAGAGTTGGAAAATTCGCGTTGTTATTCTAAGAAAATTGCTAAAATTTAGAAAAATTGGCGGCGCCCATACAGAAGCGAGAAATGCCATCAAAGGCCTGCCGCCTGGACTGCTAAAGCAAGCCAAGAAAGAGCTGGGCTGGCTGATTAAGAAAGGCTATTTGCTGCACAAGCCAAGCACCGGCGAAGTTCATATTTCTATAAATCCTGTGATGCTAACAGAAATAAAAGCTCTGCTGACGAAATATTTTGGTCTAGAGCCGGAGCAAAATCTTTAAACACCACGGAGGAAATAGAAATATATGCGCTACTCCATTCTTGCTGACATTTATGAGGAACTTGAAGCTACAACAAAAAAGCTGAAGAAAACTGAAATAATTGCAGGCCTTTTGAAGAAAACCCCTGCTGAAGAGCTTTCCCGCGTTGTCATGCTGCTTTCTGGAACAGTTTATCCGCCCTGGGAAGGTGAGGAATTAGGAGTTGCATATCAAATAATGATTAAGGCAATTTCAAAAGCAACTGGCATCTCCTTGGAAAATGTAAATGAGAAATACAAGAAGTCTGGCGATTTAGGGCTGACTGCAGAAGTCTTTGCTGCCAAGAAAACCCAGAGGGTTTTGGGTGAGGAGCCCTTGACTGTTAAGAAAGTTTTTGAAAACCTGCAAAAATTAGGGCGGGAAACCGGGGGAGGCTCACAGGAAAGGAAATTATCAGTGCTTGCAGAGCTTTTTGCACAAGCCACGCCAAAAGAAGCCCGCTACATAGCAAGAACAGTCCTTATGGAGCTTCGTGTAGGTGTT
>CAYGXR010000031.1:0-1590 GCA_964354095.1 Candidatus Woesearchaeota archaeon | reverse complement strand
GCAGTCCAGCTGTCTCCAACTCCACGGCCTATCCAGTAGGCCATAGACTGCATGTTCCCTGTCAGCAGGCTTGACAGAAGAGGTTTTGGCGTTTCAATTGTCACAAGCCTTGATTTTGTAAGGTTTGCAAGCTGCTGTGCTGTTGCCTGCGCTTCAGCTTTTCCGCCCAGAACATCTACAAAACCCATGTCTTTTGCCTCACTTCCGAGCCAGACTTCGCCTGTGGCCTTGCTGTTGACATAATCAAAAGTCAGATTCCTGTTTGCAGCAATTGCCGCTACAAAAAGATCTTTTATTGTAATGACTTTTCCCATTAAGTAAGATTTTTCTTCAGGCGTAAGCTCTTTGTACGGGCTTCCCATGTCTTTCAAGTCCCCTGAAGACAATTCATTATACGTAATGCCGTATTTGTCCATTGCTTTTGCAAAATCAAGGTAGCTCGCAGTCACGCCTATGCTTCCGGTTAGGGAAGCAGGGTCTGCAACCACTTTATCTGCTGATGTTGCAGCCCAGAATGCTCCCGAAGCACCTACCTCGCGAATCCACGCTACTGTGGGTTTCTGCGCAGATTTAATAGCATTAGCAATTTCTTTTGAGGCGACAACAGAGCCGCCCGGGGAATTAATCTCAAAAATTATTGCTTTTACTGTAATATCTTTATTGGCTTTATCTATTAGTTTTGATGTTGCGATTGGATCTGCAGAGCCGTCTATGCCAATCTCTCCCTGAATTGGAATTACCGCGATTGCGGGAGCAAGACCAAGATTTGAACTTACCTCGGCAAACAGGGCAATGCTGAATATCAAAACAAAGACTATCAATATCACAAAAACAATCTTCCAGACTTTAGAATTTGATTTAACAGCTGGTTTGTTTTCTGGTTTGCTTTGCTTAGCCGTGGCCATAATTTAGAATTTTAGGGTTTACTTATAAGCATTCTGGTCAGAACAATTTTACTCCTAATAAATACAAAATTGCAACAAAGATTGGCTGGTGTATTAAATAAACCAGCAAGGTGTTTCTGCCAAGGAAGCAGATTGGATTCTTTTTGCTAACTTCATGCTTCAGATTAAATTTTCTTTCTCCATTTTTGTAAAGTGTTTTGCCAAAATACAAACCTAATAGTACAACACCAAACCAAGGAAGAAGCGGGAAATAATCAACAGATGAAACACTCGGAGCAGGCAGCAAAAGCCCTATGATGATGAGAGATAACCCAGTCCCCAGAGCTACTCCTTTCTTCCATTTTAGAAAAGGATATGTCAGAATAATAGAAAGGCCTATGAGATGCAAAATTCCAAATCTTATGTAATTCTGGCCAAGGAAAATGTAAGTTACTGCTGTAATAACCAAGCCTAAAGCAAAAATAAACAAACCTCTTTTCAAAAACTTGGAAAAATTCGCTTTTCCTTCCTTCTTTGCTCTGTTATAGCTGATGTTAAGAGATAGTCCAACAAGGAAGATGAAAATAAAAGCAATAATCCTTGCAAACCACCACCAAAACTGCGCGAAATTAGAATAATTTGCAAAGTATTGCAAATCTGTAATGAAATTAGATACCAGCATCATTAGCAAAGCAGTTCCTCGGGT
>CAYGXR010000030.1:0-2646 GCA_964354095.1 Candidatus Woesearchaeota archaeon | reverse complement strand
CTTGAATTCGTTGCGAATTCAAGTTAACAATTAACCACACTGCGAGAAACCGCAAGAATGGCAGATCATACATCCTTCGCTTATTTCCAAGATGCCCTGGCATTCAGGGCATTCTGGCAGGATGCCTGCGTCTGCGACTGTAATTGATTTGTTGTTTTCTTTTCCGCTAGCCATGAGCCTTGCCTGGTTCTGCGCTTCTTCAAATTCCGCCAGCTGCGTCTGGCCTTTGTTTGTATGCATTGTCAGGATTTTTGCTATGGCATCTGGTATTGAATGAACAACTCCTAATTTTGAAATTGTTGGCATTGGACCTCTTATGCCTTTCAACTGTTCTATTATGTTGTCGACAGAAATCCCTGCGCGCAACGCTAATGATACCAATCTGGAAATAGATTCGCATTTTGCAGCTAAAACTCCGCCTGACTTGCCTATGGTTGAGAAAACTTCAAATGGCTTACCTGCTGCGTCATCATTTATTGTAACATAAAGATTGCCATATCCTGTTTTGATTTTGTAAGTCTTGCCAACTAATGATTCAGGCCTTGCTTTCGGGGCAACAACTGCTGGCATCATAGGCATTGGCGCAACAGCTTGTGCGGCGGGAGCATCTTTTTTCACATTAATAACTTGCACTTGCCTGCTTCCATCACGGTAAACAGTCAGGCCCTTGCAGCCGGTTTCCCATGCCAGCAAATAAGCTGCAAGGATTTCCTCCTTGCTTGCTGAATTGGGGAAGTTAATTGTCTTTGAAACTGCATTGTCAGTATATTTCTGGAAAACAGCCTGCATCTTGATGTGCTCTTCGGGATTCAAGTCATGCGCAGTTGTGAAAATCTTCCGCACATCTTCAGGAATTTCTTTCATATCCTTGATGCTAAATTTTTTGGTCAGCTGCTGCATAAGCTCTTCAGAATAAAAGCCCCGTTCCTTGGCGATGCGCTCAAAATAAGGGTTGCATTCATACAATGTAAACGTTGGAGTGCGCCGTTCGTAAGCAATTGCAAAAAGTGGCTCAATGCCTTGCGATGCATTTGCTATGACTGCAATTGTTCCTGTTGGCGCGATAGTTGTGCAGGCAGCATTCCTGATTCCATGTTTCTGCACTTCATTTCTGACATAATCCCAGTCCAGCTGCGAATCAGCCCTTCTGTACATGTCTTTTGCAATTTCAGGATTTTGCCAGACAGAAATTTTGAAGTTGGGGAATGGCCCTCTTTCTTTGGCTAGTTCTATGGAAGCCAAATGGCTGTAGTAATTGATGAATTCCATGACTCTTTCACCTAGTTTAAGCGCCTTGTCTGAATTGTACGGCACTCCTAGAAGGATGAGCATATCTGCCCAGCCCATTATTCCAAAACCTATCTTTCTGTTTCCGCGAGTCATTGTTTCTATCATTGAAAGCGGGTACTTGTTCATGTCGACAACATTATCCAAAAACCTGGTTGCAAGGTAAATTGTTTCTTTCAGCTTGTCCCAGTTTATCGTGCCATCCTCTACAAACTTTCCTAGATTTACAGAACCGAGATTGCAAGATTCGTAAGGCTGCAACGGTTGCTCGCCGCAGGGGTTTGTTGCTTCAATAAGCCCTAATGCTGGCACAACATTTGTTTCAGGCTTGTTCATCCTGTCAATAAAAACAATGCCTGGCTCGCCGTTAAGCCATGCATTTTCTGCAAGCATTCTAAAAACAGCTCTCGCTCTTCTTTTTCCGACAATTTCTCCATTATGAGGCGCAACCAAGTTATATTCCTCATCTTTGTCAAAAGCGTCCATGAATTTGTCTGTTATTGCGATAGAAATGTTGAAGTTTGATATTTCCCCTTCTTTGTTTTTGCACTGCATGAAAGATTCTACATCAGGATGATCAATACAGAGGATGCCCATATTCGCGCCGCGCCTCGTGCCGCCTTGTTTTATGGATTCTGTGCTTTCATTCAGCACTTTCAACCAGGAAATCGGTCCTGATGCTTCCCTTCCTGTTGATTTTACAACAGCTCCGCGGTGCCTGCATCTCGAAAACGAAAAGCCAGTGCCTCCTCCAGTCTTGTGCACTATTGCAGTGTTCTTGACTGCATCAAAAATTGAATCTCTTGAGCCCTCATCGCCTATTGCATCCTCTATTGGAAGGACAAAGCAGCCTGACAATTGCTGCAATTTCCGGCCTGCATTCATCAATGTCGGCGAATTTGGCAGGAATTCTGTGGAAATTATCATCTTGTAGAACTTATCAGCCCAGTCCTTTACAAGGACCTTTGCTTCAGTTGTCTGCTCTATGAATGAATAAAGTGGCTCTTTATTGCTGCTGCGTTCTATCTTGAACTTGTATAAAACTTCGGCATTTGCTATGTTCCATGCAACGCGCCAGAACATTTCCTCGGGCGTTTCGGCGATTTCACCCTGGTCATTTCGGCCTAAATATCTCTTCTCCAAAACTGTTAAAGAAGCAGAAGACAATCCTAGCAGATTTTCATATGTTTCAACACTAAAGGCCAAGCCACGCACCTCCATCACAGTGCACTTCTCTCAAAGGGAATTTTATTTAACGCAAAAAATTTTATTTTTTGCGGGATAGCTGAATTTATTCAGCTATAAAAGCATTTATTCACTCGAGTAAATATTTACTCGAGTATACACTTTTCAGGGGCG
>CAYGXR010000029.1:0-4835 GCA_964354095.1 Candidatus Woesearchaeota archaeon | reverse complement strand
TTCATAAAAGACAATTCCGGCAAGCAGATTCCAATTGCTTTCAGGCTTGATCCTAGAAATGCCAGCAACATTTCGATAGATAATACATCTGTAGAACAGATATTAAATTCCAAGAAAATCTATGTTATTGTAGACCCTGACGAGACAGAACTCGGGAAAATTGCTGTCGCTGCTGCTGAAATCTCAAGGATTCCTCCGATATACGGCATAACTATTGTTGGAGCATATTCAAAGGATTCAAACCCGCCAAATCCGAACGTGCCAATAAGGACTTGCAGTGACGCTTCAAATATGACTTCAACTTCTATAATTTACTTGAATGTTGGAAACAGCACTGGAATTGTTAATGATAACGGCTGCATCCACGTCGATGGGAAAACTGCTGATGACCTGATACTTGCCGCGGACAAATTAGGGTATAATCTAGTAGGCATAAGAATATGATTGAAATCCTAAACTGGCTAGCCTTGTTCGGAATTTACATTTCGCTCTTTGCAAGCATTTTTTTCCTTTACACCTTTTTTGAAAACAAAAAAAATCTAAATGGAAAGGAGCCAAAGGAGTGGCCTTTCGTTACGATTGCTGTGCCGACATACAATGATGCAGACACAATTGCAAAAACCGTTGAATCTTTGCTCGCCTTGGATTACCCAAGGGAAAAATTGCAGCTAATGATTGTAGAAAACAACAATTCAACAGACGGAACTTATGAAATTGCCAGGCAGTTTGAATCAAGAGGTGTTGAAGTATACACAATACCGCAGGGTGGAAAAGGGCCGGCGCTGAATTTTGCGCTTGCAAAAGCCCGCGGGGAATTTTTCGGCGGATTGGATTCAGACTCTGTTGTAGAGCCTGATGCCCTTAAGAAGCTGATAGCGCATTTTACATCAAAAGATATAATGGCTGTAACACCAGCCCTGAAAGTTTACAGCCCGAAATCATTCCTTGGAAGAATACAGCAGATAGAATACATGATGGGAGTGTTCCTGAGAAGGGTTTTTGCAAGCCTTGACAGCATACATGTTACGCCAGGCCCGCTGACTGTTTACCGAAAGGAGTTTTTCGACAAGTACGGCAACTATGACGAGCACAACATAACTGAAGATCTGGAAATTGCGATGCGAATCCAATCCAAAAGATTCAAAATCAGGAATGCGATGGACGCGAATGTTTACGCTGCAAATCCTGAAACCTGGAGCGCCCTGGCAAGGCAGAGGGTCAGGTGGTATATCGGCTTCATAGAAAACATGGCAAAATACAAGGAGCTTTTTCATCCAAGGCATGGCGTTCTGGCAATGTACATTCTGCCAATGGCTTTTACATCAGTTGTTCTAGCGATGATGTTCTCAACATATTCGTTTTATAGCGTAGCAGTTCATGCACTTGCCTATCCTTCTATGCTAAAAGCAATTGATTATAATGTGCTTGCAGCCGTCCAAAACTGGCTTTCACAAATTGCGAGCACAACGCCGGATGTGAAGACCATTCTTGCAATTCCACTAATAATGTTTAGCATGATAATGCTTTATGCCGCAAAAACATACTCTAAGGAGAGCAGGGAAAGCGGCCTGAAGCTTGGAATCCTTTTTATTCCTTACGGAATAGCATACATCTACATATTTTCAATCTGGTGGATGATGGCAGTTGGATACAAGCTGTTCGCAAGGAAGCCCCTTAGGTTTGGCGGCACTATCTGGCAGAACAGCGTTCTCAACAATTTGCTGAGCAGGAGCAAAAATGAGCAGCGTTAGCATCCCAAAACTAATCGGAATATTTGCAATTACCACCTTAATTTTCCTGTCAGGATTTATGTTTGCAAAATTTCTTACAGAATCAAAATTAAGCGACTTGGAGCAGGCAGTCAATGACGTTTCGCTGCAGACAGCAAGCATAGAAACCGAATACAACTTATTGCTTGAAAACCCCTGCAGCTATGGCGGTTTTAGCAGGCTGACAGCAAGCCTTGATGCGCTTGGCGAAAAGCTGGTCTTCAACAAAGCACAGAAGCAGCAGGACCAGACAAGAATAGACTCCATCAAAAACAACTATTTCCTTCTTGAAACAAGGCACTGGATGTTTGTACAGAAGCTGAACTCTGAATGCCATACGAATTACACAACGATACTTTACTTTTACTCGGAGGAAAAATGCAACACATGCGAAGCACAGGGCATAGTCTTGTCTGAAATCAAAAAGGCATACCCCTACATTATGATATATTCTTATGACATGGGTACGGATTATTCTCTCGTAAACGCTATAAAAGAAATCAATAATGTTACAACAGCGCCATCGCTGGTGATTAATGGCAAATTATACGGCAAATTTTTGACACAGGAAGATCTGGAGAAGATTCTTGGAGCGCCAAAAACAAATACAACAATAAATCAGAATCAAACAGCCAGCAATTCTTCCAACAATACAGTAGCATAGCTTCCTTTTGGCAATTCAAAACTAATTTTTAACTTCTTTTTTCCAGGATTAAGCTCATCGGCTTCCTCCGCAGCAAGCTTGAGCTTCTTTGGCTTGACAACAGCCATGCGGGATTCCCCTTCAACAGCGATTTCAGGTATTCTTACGCATTTGAAACTCTCTAGCGTCAGATCATCTCTATCCAAAAGTTTCTTTATGGCTTTTGAAAATGCATCTTTGCCTAGCTTTGTTTCATAGCCAGGCACCTGCAAACTGCCTCTAGTAACTTTGAGGGATAACAAAGCGGAATTCCAAAGCCAGCTCTGGTAGGCATGCACATACAGTTTTCTGATATGTTTTGGCAAAACCCGCAAGGCTCCCGCAAAATCATTTTGGTTGCTTGGCCTGGCCAGCCAAATCAGCAAATCTCTTTCCAGATGCAGATGCATTGGAAATCCCTCAAGGATTTTTTGCCAATCTTTCCAATGCTGAGCAGCAAAAGTCTTTGCAGCTTTAACATCATCGCGTTCCTTTTCTCCCGCAAAGCAGATTACCTCTTTAACTGCAGGCTCAAGCTTTCCCTGCAATATGAATTTCCCGATAACATGCGTGTTTCCCTTCCCAAATCTTTGCTCACCAAAATAATTCCTGAAGCCTGCTTTCTTTATTTTCTGCAGATTTTTCTCCAACTTTGTTATCTCTTTTGGTTTTATGTCGCGTATCGTTATATCAAATTTATTGCCCTTTAGCGTTCCTAGAGAAACAGGAGCTTCGCCAAAGCCGGCAATCTCTATGGAGATATCTTTTAGTTTAATATTTTGCAAAACATTAGCAGGGATTTTGAAAGCAGAAACCAATTGTTTTGTAATTGCAATTTTGTCTTTGGTGCCTGCAAATTTAAATCGCCTGGGGGAAGTATGCAGTTTTCGCGAAATAACGCGCAGGGCATTTTCAGTTGTCCAATTCCTTTTGGTCAGCCAAAAGTAGGTTTGATTTCCAGCCTTTTCTAAGGGAATCTCTATAATTTCTTCAACAATAAAATCTTCAGGCAGCTGTTTTAGTCTCATGTTGTTCCCTATATTCTTTCCAAATCCACCAGGCTAGGAAAATCACAATTCCCGCGATGACAAGCAGCTGGAATTTGTCAAATGTTGCTATTATGCTCTGCCAGCTTCCCCCTAATTTAAATCCGATATAAACCAAAATAATTGTCCATGGCACTATTCCCAAGGTGCTGTAAAATACAAATTTCCTAAAGGGCATTTCAGCAATTCCTGCCGGAAAGGATACAACTGTCCGGACAACAGGCATTAATCTGGAGAAAAAAATTGCCGCAGAGCCATGCTTTGCGAACCAGGATTCAACATGCTCAAAATGTTTCTTGCTTAGCAAAAAGTACTTGCCGTATTTTATGACTGCTGGCCTGCCGCCATAGTAACCGACGGCATATGCAAGAATTGAGCCAAAAAGCTGGCCGGTAATCCCTGCCAAAATAGCCAGCATAAAAGTCATTTTTCCTGAAAAAACCAAAAAGCCCGCATAAGGCAGGATAACTTCGGAAGGAATTGGCATCAGCGCAGATTCTCCAGCTATCAGGAAAAACAGGCCGAAATAGCCCATTTTTGCTATCAGGGCCGTTACTGCAGAAGCAAGCGCTAGCACCATACGGCAAACTTTTTATAGCTACTTTAAAGCCTTTCCAGCATGAAAGCGTGCAATTCATGCAAAAGAGCAGTGGAAAATGACAAATCTGCAGCTGGATTTTCCTGTCCGTCCTGTGGTGTTGAGATAGCAAGATGCGGGCAGTGCAGGAAAATATCAGTCGGCTACAAGTGCAATAATTGCAGCTTTGAGGGGCCGTAATCACAAAATGGCAGACGTCATTGTAAAGCTAAGAATAATGCCTTCCGATCCTGGCGTAGATTTGCAGAAAATGCAGAAGGCTGTTGAGGCAAAAATAAGGGAATTTGGCGCTAGCGTCATACATTCAGTTACACAGGAGCCAGTTGCCTTCGGCCTGAAAGCCCTGATCTTCATTTTCCTGATAAATGAGCAGAAATCAGACATGGAACAATTGGAAACAAACATAAAAACAATATCAAATGTCAATTCTGCTGAAGTAATAGATGTGAGACGAGCAGTTGGCTGATGAACCTCGAGACGTGTTTTAACGATTTTCTAAATTTGCCGCAGGACGAACAAGAGAGGCGAGCTGTAAACGTTGCAAAACAGCTTAAACTGCTAGCCAAGAACGAATACAAAGGCGCCTTTCACGATTTGGTTGAGGAACGAATAATGGATGCACCAGATTGCTCTGTTTTATTAATGATGCTCAAAGGCTTCGAGGCGCTCGCGCGTCCTACAAATAGCCACCTTCACTCTGTATTAGAACTTGTAGAGAAGAGGGTAAAACAGCTTGACCC